>CAIVVG010000024.1 GCA_903909295.1 uncultured Chlamydiae bacterium | reverse complement strand
TATACTTGGCCCCATGACCCCACTCGAAAGAAAACGGCTCGACTACCACCCCGAGATCCCTTCCCTCTTCAAAAATGGGGTATTTCAGATAGCCCCTGCCAAAGCTCCCCATCCCGATCTCCGCTCCCTCTTCCCCCGCACCATGGACCAAAAGGCTTTTCGCCTCGTCCCCGGTAAACCCCATTTCGCCCCGCCCCGCAGAGTTGGAGTCCTCTTTTCTGGAGGACCTGCCGCAGGAGGGCACAATGTGATTGCGGCGCTTTGCGATGGAGTCGGTGAGCTGATCGGGTTCCTCAATGGAGCCGACGGGCTCGTCCGCGACGAGTGGAAAAAACTCTCTCCAGATGTAGTCGCTCCGTATCGGAACCAGGGCGGCTTTGATCTGATCGGCACCGGAAGAACCAAGATCGAGACCCCCGAGCAGTTAAAAGCTGCGCAAGAGACCTGCAGAAAACACCAGCTCGACGGCCTCGTGATCATTGGCGGAGACGATTCCAATACCAATGCTGCCGTCCTCGCCGAATATTTCCTCGAGGAACACTGCTCAACCAGAGTGATCGGCGTCCCAAAAACCATCGACGGAGACCTCCGCAGCGCAGAGATCGAACTCTCTTTTGGCTTTGACAGCGCGACTAAAACCTACGCAGAGATCATCGGCAACATCGCTAGAGACGCCGGCTCCGCTCGCAAGTACTACCACTTCATCAAACTGATGGGCCGTTCCGCCTCTCACATCACATTGGAGTGCGCCCTGGCCACGCAGCCCAACGTCGCATTGATTGGCGAAGAGGGGCTGACTCTGCCCCAGATCGTCCATAAACTGGTCGATGTGATTGAGCGGCGCGCTGCAGCAGGAAAAAATTATGGAGTGATTTTGATCCCCGAAGGGCTCGCTGAATTCATCCCTAACCTCGAGGGCCCGAGAGATCCCCACGGCAACCTCCAAGTCTCGCAGATTGAGACCGACCAGCTCCTCATCGGAGAGGTGAAAAAGAAGCTTAAATTAGACAAGTGGTTCCCCCAAGGGCACTTCCTCGGCTACGAAGGGCGCTGCTGTCTGCCCACCAACTTTGACGCCAAGTACGCCTATGTATTGGGATGCCTTGCCGCAATGGCCATCCGCGATCGACTCACCGGACTCATCTGCTCCGTGCAGCATCTGCGCAAGAGCGTTGAGCAGTGGCAATGTACCCTCGTGCCGATCGTCGGTCTCATGCACTTTGAAAAACGGCTCGGCAAACCCAAGCCGGTCATTGCCAAGACTCTCGTCGATTTGAAAGGGGAGCCCTTCACCTCCTTTGTCAAAAAGAGGGGAGAGTGGGAGGTCCAAGATGCCTACCGGCATCCCGGCCCCATCCAATTCTTCGGGGGCGCAGAGCTCACCGATACGGTGCCACTTACGCTCTAATCTACCAATCGCGCCGCGGGGTAAGTCCCAGCGAGCAGCGGTCTGATAACCGTGCTGAAATTGACCGAATAGCCTCCGGGGAAAGGGCAGTCCCCACAAGATCTGTGAAGGACTTCGTTTGAGTGTGCTCCTCGGAAATCTGCTTCAAATCTAGGGGGTAGAGAAAATGCCCAATAGGAATTATGGGTTGGATCGCGTTGAAAAATAGAGAACACCGCGGACTCCCAAGGGGCTTCGCGAGATTGGATGTGGATGGCAACTCCATGCCGCCCATAGCGATCTTTAAAGCGCATAAGGGGGGAGCGCATCGGAGTCTCCTCTAAGGCTAGAACATCCTCTTGATGCTCGCTTACGTCGAGCACAGCCAGCCTATGGATGGGGCAGCCGTGGGCAGAGAACTCATCTTGTAGATGAGTCGGGTAGATCTTCTTTACTTCCCGTTGTTCGGCCGTCGTTTGAAATGCGACTTGAGCTAAATGATCAGTACTTGCCACTCTCGCAGCGGTTCGGTCATCGCAATAGGTCAAAATGACTTCTATCATATCCAGGACTTTAAAGGGGTTTGTTATCGCTGATGCCATGATTCCTTTAATCCTCTAGTCTGTCAATCGCACTACTGGGTGGGTCCCTGCGAGCAGCG
>CAIVVG010000023.1 GCA_903909295.1 uncultured Chlamydiae bacterium | reverse complement strand
CCCTTTTTTCTGGATATACTGGGGAAAACTTGCATAATAGTGTTTATGGATTTTGAGCTGTTTAGACGGGAAGTTAAGGCGGAGATATTTGACTACCTGCTGCTTACAAAATACTTAAACGGAATTTTGGGAATCGATTGTCATTGCTGGAAGGGGCGGGGGAAAGGGCAAGCCCCTTTCCCCCAGCGCCCCCTATCCTGCAAGGCTTGGCGTAAACGCCACGCCTTGGGATACCTTCACGGCGAGATGCGTTGCATCTCCCCTCCAGGCCGGCGATCCCGCTCGGTTTTGCTTATGGCAAAACATCGAGCGGGATTCGAATCCTACCCCGCGACATGCGCAGGCATGTCGCTTCTTCCGCTTTTTTGGCGGAGCAAAAAATCGGAAGAGGTAGGATTCGAACCCACGGACCCCGCGAAGGGCCTCCTGTTTTCAAGACAGGCGCAATCGGCCACTCTGCCACTCTTCCATAAAAGATAAAAGATGAGGATATCCCTTTTACAGATTTATTCTCAAGGAAATTGTTCCAAAAAGCGGATGTCGTTCTCGGTAAAGAGGCGAATGTCCCGAATATCGCGCATCAGCATCGTCAGTCGCTCAATGCCTAAGCCTGCTGCAAAGCCGGAATACTCTTCGGGGTCGATGTTCCCTTTGCGCAGCACGTTGGGATGGACCATGCCGGCTCCAAATACTTCGAGCCAGCCGCTGTGTTTGCAGATGCGGCATCCTGAGCCTTTGCAGGAGATGCAGCGGACGTCGACTTCTAGGCCGGGCTCCACAAAGGGGAAATAGCTGGGGCGGAAGCGGGTTTCTGCTTTTTCTCCGAGGAGTTTGGAGAGGAACTCGTCCATCGTGGCAAAGAGGTCGGCGAAGGTGACGTTTTTGTCTATGTAGAGGACTTCTACTTGGTGGAAAAAAACGTGGGAGCGGGCGGAAATGTCTTCGTTGCGGAAGCAGCGGCCGGGGGCAATGATGCGTAATGGGGGCTTGCACTCTTGCATGGCGTGGACTTGCACGTTGCTGGTATGGGTGCGGAGGATGGAGTGGTTGGAGAGGTAAAAGGTGTCTTGCATGTCGCGGGCGGGGTGGTCGGGGGGGAAATTGAGCCCTTCGAAATTAAAAAAGTCGGTATCGATGTCGGGGCCTAGGCGGACGGAAAAGCCCATCTCGGTAAAAATATCGATGATGCGGTGGATAACTTGGGTAATGGGGTGGAGGGCGCCGCGGAATTGTCTGCGGCCGGGAAGGGTGGCGTCGAGCCACTCTTTTTGAAACTGCCGGTCCTGCTCTTGGGTTTTAAGGCGGGCGGCGCTGTGCTCAAAATGGCTCACCAACTCCTCTTTGAGGTCGTTGATGAGCTTGCCTGAGTGGGGCCTCTCTTCGGGTAAGCAGTGGCGGAGCTCCTGCATGAGGGACTGGAGGGGACCTTTTTTCCCTAGGTATTTTACCTTTAGGGTCTCAAGGTCCTTAGAGCCGCTCACCTCTTGCAATTCCTGCATGAAGCGGAATCGGAGCTCTCCTATCTGTTCGGGCAGAGAGGCCATGGATCCACTTTAAGCGGCGAGCGCTTGTTTCGCTGTTCCAACAATAGCAGTAAATGTCCCTGGATCGCGGATGGCTAACTCGGCCAACACTTTGCGATTGAGAGAGCAACCAGCTTTGAGCAATCCGTTGATCAACTTGCTGTAAGACAGGCCGTTGATCTTGGCTCCTACGCCAATACGGGTAATCCAAAGGCTGCGAAAATCGCGCTTGCGCAATTTTCTATGCTTGTAGTTGAAAGCGAGTGCAGACATCAGGGCGTCTTTGCTCAATTTCAAGTGGTTCTTTCTATCTCCGTAGAACCCTTTGCAACGCTTCAGGAGCTTTTTTGTTCTTCTCCGGGCTGCGACGGAATTTGTAATTCTTACCATGGTGGTCTTAAGCTCCGATCATAATTTTAAACATTTTCACTTGGCCATCGTCAACGAGGCGTGATTTA
Source organism: uncultured Chlamydiae bacterium (assembly GCA_903909295.1). Classification (GTDB taxonomy): domain Bacteria; phylum Chlamydiota; class Chlamydiia; order Chlamydiales; family SM23-39; genus CAIVVG01. The sequence continues at coordinate 1,187 of CAIVVG010000023.1, read as the reverse complement.
CCAAGACTTCTCTTTCTTTTGGAGCTCTTCTTGGTCAAGATATGGCGGCGACCTGGACGGGTTCTTTTCAGTTTCCCTGTTCCTGTCACTTTAAAACGAGCCTTCATAGCCTTACGGGTCTTCATTTTAGGCACGGTGAGTTTCTCCCATTTTTTGCTCTTGCTGTTGTTTTGGCCGTTTGCCGCTGGGGGCTAACACAGTCGTCATCGTACGGCCCATTAATTTTGGCGTCGTCTCTATTATGGCTAGATCGGAGAGTCGCTCACAAAAGGCCTCTACTACTTTTTGGCCTAAATGAATGTGCAGCATCTCCCGACCGCGAAACATGATCGAAACGCGAACCTTATTTCCTTTTGCTAAAAAATCGCGTGCGTGCTTCATCTTAGTCTCGAGATCGTGCGTGTCGATGTTGGGCTTCAACTTGATCTCTTTGACCTTGATCTGTACTTGCGCTTTTTTACTCTCTTTTTCTTTTTTCTCTTGGTAATATTTCAGTTTTCCGTAATCGATAATCTTCGCAACGGGTGGTTTTGCTGTGGGGGAAATCTCGACTAGGTCGAGACCCATCTCTTCAGCTTTTGCCATCGCTTCGCGGAAGGTCAAAATACCTAACTGTTCACCATCTTCTGTAATTACTCGGAGCCGATCGGCTCTTATTTCTCTGTTTTTTCTCAAAGCTGTTCTAATCGCTCCATCAGTTGTTTCGGGTCATTGTACCTTTCTAACAAAAGAAATAAGTTTCTTTCAATAGAAACCCGGAGTACCGGCCCTTTCTTTGTCTTATTGGCCGTGGCTGCCGCCCATTTTCGACCCAGGCCATCCTCCACCTCAAACTCGATGGAACCCGCCCGATTCAAATTACAGTTAAAGCCCAACATGATAAGTGTTTTCTCTACCAATTGCAAGAGGGAATTCATTTCCGACTCGGGTTCCCTCGGAAAAGAGCTCAGTTGTACCTCGTCGTCGAGGACCTCGCCTACGCGCAATACCCCCATTTTCTGGGCGATGAGGTCGTGGTGCCCGCCGGCTACTTCTAAGGCCCCTATTAAAATTTTTCTTTTAAGGAAGTTGATCCAGCACTGTTTGAGGCGGAGCCCTTTTTCTAACCAGACTCGGGTTCCTTCCACTTCTCGCCATAGGCCAACTAGCTCGCCGAGGGTTTCGGGGTCCATATAGGTTTGGAGTTT
>CAIVVG010000022.1 GCA_903909295.1 uncultured Chlamydiae bacterium | reverse complement strand
GGCCTCTTTTCGACTTCAAATATGGGGGGCAATATCGACAACAGTATATAGCCCCCCATTTTTGAATCGAAAATAGGCTCAAAAGAACCGAAAAATCGATCAAAATTTTTTTACAGAACACCCTCTTAGCCCAACCCCCGCGTTGGCCGCCCATTTTCCGTTATCAAAAACGTGCCCCCTTGCATCTAAAAACGGGGTGACTGCCCACTTGCTGGGATCTGAAGCGAGAAACGCCTCGAGGGTCGTATATCCGTCTTCATAGCCGATCCCGCCACTTTCAATATGGCGGAGGGTCGTCCGATAGTGCCGTGTGTCTGCAAAGATACTCAGAGGAAGCACCGCTGCGAAAAGAATACAACGGAAGATCACGGCATCACTCGATGGTTCAGGTCGCTGATGATCCAGATGGACCCGACGAGGACAATCAAGAGGACGAGGACCATGAAGCTAAAGACCAAGGTCATCCAGCGCGGTTTTTCCTCTTTGCCCATGTGCATGAAAAAAACGAGCTGGGTCGTTGCCTGAGCTAAGGCTAACAAGACCAATACGGGGATGAGGATTTCTTTCGGAAACACTTCCCAAGCGGTGAGGGAAAATGAGATCCCAGTCAGCCCCAGCGATCCGAAGAAACCGACAATGTAGAGCTTCAGTGTTTGGGGCCACTCTTTTTGAATCTCTTTTAAGCTCCGCTCTTCGCTCATGCCATCCCTATCAGGTAAACAAAGGTGAAAATAAAAATCCAAACGAGATCCAAGAAGTGCCAAAAGAGGCTAAATACAACGAGTCTCCGAAAGGTGTCGATCGTAATCCCCAGAAAGAAAATCTGTGCCATCATGATGGCCATCCAGGTGAGGCCGATCGAAACGTGCAGCCCGTGGGTCCCGACGAGGGTGAAAAAAGAGGAGAGGAACGCGGCTTGGGTCCAGTCGTGCCCCGCATGGGCGATGTGGTGAAACTCGGTCAGTTCCATCGCAATGAAGGAGGCTCCGAAGAGGAAGGCGAAAATCAGCCAAAATACGGTTTGGTTTTTTTTGCTCTTCAGCGCAGCTAAAAGGGCAAGGCCGCTCGTGACGCTGCTGAAGAGAAGGACCATCGTCTCCGCAAAGGCGGTGGCCAAGCTAAACAGGTCTTTTCCTGACGGGCCGCCAAAAGTGTTGTTATGGAGCACCGCATAGGTGGCAAAGAGGGTTCCGAAAATCAGGCAGTCGGTCATCAGGTAGATCCAAAAACCGAGTGTGACTCTTGAAAAGGCGTCCTGATGGGGATCGGGAACGCTCATATCGGGATGGGCTTCTCGGTGATGGTGAATCGTCATAGTTGCTGTTTCCCCAATGCGAGTTCAATCTGCTCAACTTGTTTGGCAGTGATGATTTGCATCTCATCTTTGCGGGAAAGCCGGTACACCAATGAGGCAAAAATGCCGATCAGGCAAACAATCGCAAGCCAATAGATGAGCCACACCATGGCGAACCCGAATCCGAGCCCAAAGAGGCCTATATAAGCGCCAATAGGGGTGTCCTTGGGGAGGTGGATGTCTTCGTAGAGACGGGCCACTTTGGGGGCTTCGCCCCGTTTGATCGCCCAAAGGGGATCGAGCTGGTCGACTACGGGGAGGATGGCAAAGTTATAGATGGGGGCAGGTGAGGGGATCGACCATTCGAGCGAACGGCCGTTCCAGGGATCGCCGGTCGTATCGCGGTGTTTATTGCGGGTCCAGATGCTATAGAAGATGTCGTAGGCCTGCAGGCCTATTCCGATGAAGATCAAAATAGCGCCGATCAAGACGAGTTGGAAGAGGGGCTGCCATCCGGTCGCGGCATCATAGTGGTCGAGTCGTCTGGTCGCGCCCATAAACCCGAGCATGTAGAGGGGCATAAATGCGAGTAAAAAGCCGACAAACCAAAACCAAAAGGCGTATAAACCAATTTTCTCATTGAGGAAGAAACCGGTCACTTTGGGGAACCAGTAGGTAAAGCCGCAGAAGAAACCAAAGACCACCCCTCCGATCACCATTCCATGGAAGTGGGCGATGAGAAAGAGGCTGTTGTGCACCTGGTAATCGACGGGTGGGGCGGAAAGGAGCATTCCGGTCATGCCCCCGACGCTGAAATTGAGGACGAAAGCGAAAAACCAGAGCATCGGGGTTGTGAAATGGACTCGTCCCCTGAATTTGGTAAAGAGCCAGTTGAAGAGTTTGACCCCCGTCGGAATGGCGATCAACATCGTCATGATCGCAAAAAACGCATTGACGTTGACACTCGCCCCCATCGTAAAGAAGTGGTGAAGCCATACAATGAAGGAGAGAACTGTAATGATCACGAGAGCCCATACCATCGAAACGTAGCCAAAGAGCCGTTTTTCTGAAAAAGTGGGGACTACTTCAGAAAAGACCCCAAATGCAGGCAACATGAGAATGTACACTTCCGGGTGGCCCCAGGCCCAAATCAAATTGATGTACATCATGAAATTGCCGCCATGTCCAGCGGTAAAAAAGTGCATTCCCAAGTAGCGGTCGAGCGTGAGTAAATAGAGGGTCGCCGTTAAGATCGGAAAGGCAAAAATCACTAAAATCATGCAGCAAAGGGCGCTCCAAATGAAGATCGGCATTTTCATCAAGGTCATCCCTTGGCATCTCATCTTCAAAATCGTCACTAAAAAATTCACACCGGCAAGCGTGCTGCCGATCCCCGCTAGCTGAACAATCCAGATCCAGTAATCCACCCCCTCGTTCGGGCTATATTCGATCCCTGAGAGAGGAGGATAAGCGAGCCATCCGGTTGCGGAAAAGTGCCCTACTGCAAGGGAGATCATGAGCAATGCGGCAGCTGCAGCAAAGAGCCAAAACCCAACGGCATTTAAAAAGGGAAACGCGACGTCTCTCGCTCCGATTTGCAGGGGAACGATGCAGTTCATGAGCCCGAATACGATCCCCATCCCCACGAAAAAGATCATCGTCGTTCCGTGAGCTGAAAAAATTTCTTGATAGTGATCGGGATTTAAATACCCTTGCGCCTCGCCCACAGAAAAGGCCTGCTGGATCCGCATCATAAAAGCGTCGGCAAAGCCCCTTACAAATAAAATGAGGGCGACGATGAAGTACATGATCCCGATTTTTTTGTGATCTACCGTCGAGATGTATTCGTGCCAAAGCCAGTTCCACTTTTTGTAGTAAAAGAGGAGCGCCACGACAGCGATCCCGCCAAACGCCATCCCAAATACCGCCCCATTTTGGACCGGATCGTGCTCGAACGCTTTTAACGTCAATCTGCCAAATAGATTCATTTCATATACTTCATTAAAATATGATTAAAAAGACCCTCGTCGTATTTATATATTTCGACAGGGTGGTTTGTAGTTGGCTTTGCTAGTTCTTTGTATTCAAGGTCTTTTGCCGACTGCTTTGCGGTGCTGACCCAATTTTGGAACTCCTCTTCGGTGGAGACTCTCGTCTTGAAGTGCATCCCCGAAAAACCGACTCCGCTCAAATTGGCAGAAGAGCCTCGGTAATCGCCCACTTCATTTCCAATCAGGTGGAGCATTGTTTTCATGCCCGGCATCGCGTAGATCTGCCCCCCTAAATGAGGGATCCAAAAAGAGTTCATGGGGGCATCTGCAGTGATCTCGAACCGGACCGGCGTATTGACCGGGATCTGGAGAAAATTGACCGTTGCAATTTGTTCTTCTGGGTAGATGAAAAGCCACTTCCACTGAAGCGCCACTACCTGAATCGTTTTCGTCTTCTTGTCCGATACGATTGGCTTGTACGGATCGAGTTCGTTCGTTTTGATATAGGTCAATATCGCAATGATCGCCGTCAAGACCGTCGGGATTCCCCACCAGAAGTATTCAGCCACTTTGTTGTCGACCAGATCGGGATCGTACTTGCTGTTTTTATTGTGAGCGCTGTAGATCCAGGAGAAAATAAACGTGAAAAGGTAGACCGGGATCACGACCAGCAACATGATTGCTTGGAGGATGAGTAGCAGATTTCGTTCCTCTAGGGCAATCTGTCCTTTCGGAGCCAATATAGCGATGTAATCCCAGAGGGTGATCACTTCATAAGGTTGCAAGAACAGGAAGGACAGTAATACAAGCCCTGTAAAGAGGAGGAGGAAAAAAAGAGCTCTTCTAGTCTTATTCATTTTTTTTAAAATACCGCGTCCCTTACCAAAAGTCTACAATTTTTAAATCGGTTAATGTTTCTTGCAACCGGCTTGAACACGCCTTTGCAAGGAAAGTTAGCCGATTGTAGGTCAAAAAGCTGTGAAAATCGCGCCAAAAAAATGTACAAAGTCGAGTTAAAGATTGGGCGGAGAGGAGTTGTAGTTCGCGACGGCAGTGCCCCACGCGAGGAGGTTTTTGTTGCAATCTTCTCGATCGAGGATCACTTCAATGAAGCTGAGCCCTTTAAATTTCTGAGCCTTCTTGATAGCGGAGATGAGCTCGGCCTCGGTTTTGACAACGCAGCTCCAGCCTTTCCCTTTTGTTCCCTTAAAGACATCGACTAACTGGGAGTACTTCCAATTTTGGATGACGTTGTAGGGGCCGTCGTGGATCTTCACCTCGATCGTGTAGCTTGCATTGTTTAAGAGAAAGAGAATCCCATTGTATCCGTACCGAAGAATGGTGGAAATTTCTTGGGCGGACATCTGAAAAGATCCATCGCCGATCAGAGCAATGACCTTTCGTTTTTCGGGAGCAGATACGAGTCCCAAAAAGGCCCCCACCGACCAACCGATGGAGCCGTATTGCATCTGAATCTCAAATCGGCACCCTTCTGGGAGTTTGAGCCGCATCCCATTGAACCAAGAGTCACCCGTTTCAGCAAGCACCGTGGTTTTGGCAGTGAGCATTTCTTCGATCCTCGCAACGAGACGCCTAGTCGTGAGAAGCTCTTTGAGTTTTGGCGCCGGTGCAGCTGCTTCTCCCTTGATTTGTTTATAGGTTGTTTTCGAGTTAGAATTTTTCTTCAGTTTAGGCGCTAATTTTTCTAAGAATTCGGCGATATCGATGCCGTGGTAAGATTGCCCCTCGATTTGGACCTGACCTTGGCAGACGTTGACGAGTTTATTGGGCTGTATAAGGGCTGTATGACCCACCGTTGTGTAGTCGCTAAAGAGAGGGCCCGCAAAAAGGTAGGCGTCGCACGATTCCACCACTTCACGACACCCCGGTGAGCTGACACTGCCCCAGTAGATCCCTATATAGTTCGGATGGGTCTCTGGAAAAAAGCTCTTTGCACTAGGCATACAAGCCACCCCATAATCGGACCGATCCGCCAGTTTGCGAAACGATTCTACCGCCCCGAAACTCCGGATTCTTGGGCCCGCGATCAAAACGGGCGTCCGCGCTCCATTCAGGAAGCTTGCCACATGTTTTAAAGCCGCTTTTAAAGAATCGGGATCGCTCGTTTTCTTCTTGTCGAAATTAAAGGGCCCTGGCAAACAGATCGGTTTATCTGCGAGATTGCAGCCGATCTCGATATAGACGGGCTTTTTTTCCGTTAAAGCAATCTCGATGGCGCGATCGATCTGGTGGGGGGCATCAGCCAAATTGCGAATGATCGTTGCGAAAGCGGTCACTTTGCGGAACATATCTCGGACATATTCTTGTCGATCCTCAGTTTCAGCCAGCGTGTGGTGGAGGATGTGGTCCTTCATGATCGAATTGATGTTGGGTCCACCGGACACCACGATGACGGGTAAGTTTTCTGCACAAGCCCCTGCAATCGCATTGATGGCGCTCAAGCTCCCTACGGAAAAAGTGACAATGAGAGCCGCTAATCCATGAGAACGGGCGTACCCATCGGCGGCATAACCCGCATTGAGTTCATTGCAGCAGTTGATCATTTTGAGTTTGGGATTCGAGAGCAACTCATCTAAAAGCGTCAGGTTGAAGTCACCCGGAATGGCGAAGTAGTCTTGAAGACCAATCTGTTCGAGTCTTTTGGCTAAATACTTCCCAACCGTCGTAGTGTTCATGAAAGACCTCTTTTTTTCCTCCTTGTAGGAGATTTGCATTTGAGAGTAAAGTTCTTTATTCATGAAAATAAGGAGAGAGGATATGTGGAAGGAAAAATTTTTAAACTACTATGAAAAATACATGTTAGTAATAGGCGTTTTGGGCCAGTTTTTATTTTACGTGCAGGGGTTTAAGATATTTACCACAAGGTCCGCTGGGGATGTTTCCCTCACAGGGTTTTTATTAGGACTGACTTCTGTTACCAGCTGGTTGATTTATGGGATCATGATTAAGAACAGAGTCCTGATCATCGCGAACGCTTTTGCAGTGGTTGGCGCCCTGCTTGTCGTTGCGGGGATATTGATCCATGGGTGATCGCTGAAGCGAGGGTTGCCAATCTGCGGCTCTGTGGTAAATCAAACTCGGCCCCGAGAAACAAAGTTTACCGCAGAGGCGCGGAGAGCACAGAGGAGCGCAGAGGGAAAAAGGGATAAACTAACCAATCAAGGCTGTTGTCTTTACGAGCGATATAGCCATCGATGCTCGCGGCGATGTAGATGGAGATTTTAGGTCTGTGAGTAGGCACTCTACTTCTCCGTTGTGAGTTGGGAGGAAAATGCCTCAAAAGCTTCCCTTACAGCTGCAGCGTCTTCTACCCAAGGACAGTGCCCCGCATTTTCCATAAACAACAATTTGATGTTCTTTCGATGGAATCTTTGATCGTTCCGGAATAAAGAGAAAGGGCAGATGCAATCATATTTTCCACCGATAATCAACGTGGGAGTCTGTTGGGGAATCCATTTGGCTAGCAGTTTTCCCTCGATGGCTCGGATCTGTCC
>CAIVVG010000021.1 GCA_903909295.1 uncultured Chlamydiae bacterium | reverse complement strand
GCTGTTTACGTATTTTTGTGTATGTCGAGTTCGGGTCCCCAAAATCATAAATCCCATTTTGGGGACCCGAAAGTGACATTGTGCGAGCGCTCGATTTTTTCGATTTTATCATTGATTTCTCACAACTCCTGAGCGTATACCTGTAAAAAAGGAGTCTTTTATGAAGTTATTTATTTTATCTATGTTGACTGTGAGCACTTGTATGGCTGCGCAACCTGCTCCCAATGCGGCGCTCCAAGAGATCGCTATGACAAAATGTTCGCGCGATGAAGCCGATGAAAATGGTTGCATGCCCATGATGGAACAGGACGATGAGGATGAAGTACCAGCCAAGAAAGAACCAGCCAAGAAAGAACCGGAGAAATGCGTGATCGACAAGTCTCGCAAGAGCGCTGCTCGCCATGTCATCGACGGGGATTAAACTGGACTTTGGCCATTTAAAAATACTTTCTTAAAAAAGCGGGGGAGGCGTAACATGATCGCATGCAAACGGTTCCCTCCCTCGGAATTGGCATCGGCCTTAGGTCTGTCCACTTCCCAGACATCTTCGCAAAGTGGCCTTCGATCGATTGGTTTGAGATCATCAGCGAACATTTTTTATCGGGCGCAAAAGCCGATGAGCTCGACCAGATTTTGGCTCATTACCCCGTCGTCATGCATGGGGTTACTCTCTCGATTGGGAGCCCCGAGCCTCTTGATTTCAATTACTTAAAGCAGCTGAAAGAGCTGGCTCGCAAGACGAAAAGCCCTTGGTTCTCAGACCACCTCGCATGGGGACGTTTGCCGGGAGCGCATTACCATGACCTTTTTCCTTTGCCCCTCAAAAGGGAAGTCGTTGAGTACGTCGCGGAGCGGGCTCGGATTGTGCAGGATTTTGTCGAGATCCCCTTCGCTTTAGAAAATGTCTCCGCTTATGCCGGTTTTACGGGCAATGAGATGAGTGAGTGGGAATTTTATTTCTCGATTGCTGAAAAGGCCGATATCGGTCTGATGCTCGATGTGAACAATGTCTATGTATCGAGTCGCAATCAGGGGTTTGAGCCGGAGGCGTTTTTTGAGCAGCTTCCGTTCGAGAGGGTGGTGCAGATCCATTTGGCGGGGCACACGGATTATGATGCTTACTGCTTGGACACGCACGACCATCCAGTGCGGGATGAGGTGTGGGATCTTTATGCGAAGGTCTATCCGAAAACGAACCAGGCGTCGACACTTTTAGAGTGGGATGATAACTTTTTGTCGTTCGAGGAGACGTGGAAAGAGGCTTTGAAGGCGAAGGCATTCCAGGCGGCGTTGCGATGAGTGCTCCCGCATCACTTGAGAAAATGCAGTACTGGCTCGCTGAGATGGTCCGGATGCCGGTCAGGGAAATGGAGGGGCGCTTTCGATTGCCCCTTTTCGATCCTGAGCACAATAGGGAGATTCGGGAGAACATCTCTCCAGGCCCTTTCTTGAGCTCTGAGGAGCGGATGGGGCTGCTCCGTCAGCAATTTTGGTTTCGGATGTTTGTCCTCATGCAGGAGCGGTATCCGGGATTGCTCCGCCTTTTTGGCTATGCCGATTTCAACTTCTCGATTGTGGAACCCTTTATTCTCAAATACTTTCCAGATCATTGGTCATTGGTCTATTTTGGGGAAAAGCTCCCTCAATGGATTGATGAGGAGTACCATGAAGAGGATCGGATCGTTGTGTTAGAAATGGCTCGGACCGATGCTGCTTCTGAATGGAAGCTCTTAGTGGAGCCAGAGAAATACGACTTCGTGGGGTTCAGAAGGGCGCTATTAGAGCGCCCCCCTGAGTATTGGGAAGAACATCCGTTCCCAGCTTTAGAAATCAAGACCTAGGCGGGCGGTAAATCCTTGGTACCCTAAGCCAGAGGGCTCGGTATTGAAGTACCCCGCTGTGGACGCAATCGCGCTATCTCGCTGATTGACTCTTCCATATCGGTTCATGTCAAACCACCAGGTGAACTCCCATCCAAGAGCGATGTGGAGCATGGCTGCTTTATTGAACCAGTATTTGTAATCCACGCCAGCGCCAAAATTGACCACCGGTTGGAAACTGTAGGAGTCAGAATGGCATGAGAGCGTGGCGAAAATGGGGGTGTTGTCAACCCCTGTATCCAGTTCGTCGGTTTTGAGGGGGCCAAACAGGAAGCCAAAGGAGGAGTCTGCAAAAAACCCAAGGCCGTTGCCGATTCCTACGTACGCATCGGCGCCGCCCAAGAGGCCACCTCCCCACCATGTCCAATCCAGGTCGCAGCTGGCAGGAGTGGCGGGCGGAGTGTTGGAAAAAAATGTGTGCCAGTCATTTTCGAACCAGGCAACAGTTCCCCCGACAAAGGGGCGTAAAATTACATTGGATTGCATCCAGAAGGGCCATGCAATCCGGAGGTCGATTCGGTCATAATCTAGGCTAGAGTGACTGTTTCCGTGAAGAAAGGTATAGACATGTGAAGTATCGGGAGTCGGAAGTAGGGGCTCAATAGCGCTGCCTATGCCGTTTACGACTCCATTGGCATCCTCGCTATCGGAGGTCGATGTGTGTAGACGGGTGTATTCCACTTCGAGTTGCCAGGGACGGGTATTGGCGCCTGATGTATCGCACCCCAGTCGGTATCCAAGTCCTACTCGAAAACCCGATGAAAAATCGTACTGGAGATTTCTGAAAGTTTCTGAGGCTACAACAGTGGTCGATGCGGACTGAGTGACAAACCCTCCCCAATTCATCGGATCGGCGGTCATTGGATTCCAATAGATCCACTCCGCATAACCAAAATATTCATTCGCGTCCTGAGTGTAGTAATAGGGGTCTGTCACGTGGGCAGACGGTTGGTCTGTCTGATTAGCAATAAGGCTGCTACACAGTATTAAGGGAAGGATATAGTTTTTGATAGGCATACACGCTCCTCTGGTTTTGAGGGAGTGTATTCAAAAAATGTTTTTTATGCAAAGAGAGATAGTTGTGCTTCCGCTTTCACAGCTTTTTTCTTCTTGGGAGCTTTGGCTTCTAGCTCGGCGAGCATCGCCTCGGCGCGCTGAACTGCTTTAACGGGGAGTCCTGCGAGTTTGGCCACGTGGATGCCATAACTTCTGTCCGTGCCGCCGCGCAAGATTTTGCGTAAGAAAACGATGCCTGAAGGGACTTCCTGCACTGCGATTTGAAAATTTTGCGCATGGGGGAACTCCTCTTCCAAGCGGGTCAGCTCCCAATAATGGGTGGCAAAGAGCGTTTTCGCTTGTTTGCCTTCTGTTGTGAGCAAATATTCCGCCACCGCCCATGCAATGGAGATCCCATCATAAGTGCTCGTCCCTCTTCCAATCTCATCGAGGAGCACAAGAGAGCGGGATGTAGCATGATTTAAAATATGAGCCGTCTCACTCATCTCGACCATGAAGGTCGATTGTCCTCGGGCCAAATCATCGCTCGCGCCGATGCGGGAAAATACTTGGTCGATCAGGCCGATGTGGGCTTTTTTCGCGGGGACATAAGAGCCGATCTGAGCCAAGATAGCGATGAGGGCGACTTGTCGGATATAGGTCGATTTTCCGGCCATGTTGGGGCCAGTGATGAGCATAAGTTGTTGCTCAGCGTTGAGCGTTGTATCATTGGGGATGAAGGAAGCGGCTCCGATCGCTTTTTCAATCGAGGGGTGGCGTCCATCGACCACTTCAAATCGGCCCGACTCGTCCACGGTGGGGCGGACATAGTTTTTGTCGTGCGCAATTTTTGCAAAAGCTAACAGGACATCGATGGCGGCAATCGCTTTGGCAACAGCGCGAATCGAGGGGGCTTCCCCAGCAATCTGTATGCGAAGTTGTTCAAACAGTTCCGCCTCTAGCCCTTTGGATCTCTCTTCGGCGGTCAGCACCTTATGCTCAAATGCCTTGAGCTCTTCTGTGATGAACCGCTCTCCATTGACGAGGGTTTGTCTGCGGCTAAAGGTGGCGGGAATTTTGCCGCTCTGCGCGTGGCTCACCTCAATGTAATACCCGAATGCCTTGGTGTAGCCTACTTTGAGCGTTTTGATCCCCGTCTCTTCCCTGAGCTGGTTTTGGTAGCGGGTCATCCAGGCGACCGACTCCCTGCTCGCAAAGCGGAGTGCATCGAGCTCGGGGTGGTAGCCATCTTTAAAAATATCCCCTTCCCCCACTCGAATCGGGGGGGAATCATTCAAAGCTCTCTGAAGATGAGCGGCCAGCGGCGTCGCTTGGAAAGGGGGGAATGGAATTCTCCCCGCCAGGGCTTCTCTGAAGGGATCGATCTGAGCGAGCGAAATCCCCAATCCAAGGAGATCGCGCGGCGTGGCGTAGCGAGCGGAGACTTTCATGATGAGCCGCTCCAAATCGCGGATGGGCTCTAAAATTTCCCTCAACCGTTTGGCCCCCATCTTATCGCCCAAGAAGAGTGCTACAGCTTCTTGCCGCCGCTCAATTTTTTGCACCGACATCAGGGGGTGCTGAATCCACTGCGCAAGCAACCTTGCCCCCATCGCCGTCTTGGTCTCGTCGAGCAGGTTCATCAGCGTGTAGGGCGCTGTGGCTTCGCTCATGGGCTCGATCAACTCGAGATTGCGGAGTGTGGCTCGGTCGATCGCCATGTAATCAGACAGCGCTTCGGTCTGGATCGAGACGATGTGCTGGGTAGGTGTTTGGAGCTCCTCTTTCAGATAGTGCAGAAGAGTGCCAGCGGCTTGCAGGGCCGCCGCGAGGTGCTGCACGTGGTCGATCTTGACCTGAGCGCGAAGCACATCAAACGCTTTTTCAGGCTCGATCCGCTTCCTTTCGGTGACGATGAAGGGGAAGCTATAGGAGAGCTCTTTGAAAAAGGGGAACTGTTCTGATACTAGCAACTCGGCAGGCCTCAACCGGACCAGTTCATCGAGGAGGTCGGCCTCTTTTTCAAACTCGACCGCTCTAAATTCTCCCGTCGTCAAATCCAGAACGCTGACACCGAACACGGCGCCGAGCTGAGCAATCGAAGCGAAGAAATTATTTTTTTTATCCGACAAAAGCTGGGAAGTGACGACCGTTCCAGGCGTGACAATCCGGGTAATTTCCCTTCTCACGAGCCCCTTGGTCGCTTTGGGGTCTTCCGTTTGCTCGGCAATCGCGACTTTAAACCCACGGCTTAGGAGTTTGTCGATGTAGTTTTCGGCCGCATGGAAGGGGACTCCGCACATCGGGATTCCCTGACGGGCAGTGAGGGTGAGGTTCAGCGCCTTAGAGATCCTTTCCGCGTCGCTGTGGAACGCTTCGTAAAAGTCTCCCAGTCGGAAAAATAGCAGCGCTTCGGGAGCTTTCTCCTTGCAGGCTTCCCACTGCAACATCATCGGTGTCGCCATAATGGGATTTATGGTAGCATAATGGAGGAGTTCTGGCAATGTTTCGCGATGTGACTTTTGCAACTAGCTGTTGGGAGAGGGATTGGAAAACGATCCTGCTCGGTCCCGATTATCTCAAGAAAAAACAGATCGAGAACCACTGTTACCCATTTCAAGAAAAACTTCTCATCATCAACAATGTCTCTGATTTAGCCGCAGTAAAAGCCGCAGCCCAAGCGCTTATCGATGCGGGGGTCCTGACCCGCTACGTGGTCGCTGAAGAGGCCATGCTCGCTCCGTTCGGCCTCTCTCGGTCGAGCTTCCCCAATGACTGGGTCTATTACAATGCGCTCGCTCCGCTCGCTGCGATTGCCTCGGCCCAAAACCCCTATTTACTCTATTTGACGGGGGATGTTCGACTCGACGCTCCGGTCTCTTGGATTGGGAAGGCTCTCCGGTTCATGGAAAAACGCCCGCTCTGCAAGGTAGCTAACCTCACTTGGAATAATAATTACAAAGAGGCGAAAAAAGAGGCTCAGCGGACGACGTGGAATTTTTACGTCTCCAATTCCGGTTTTTCCGACCAAATGTTCCTCGTTCCGACGGCGGAATTTCGTCAGCCAATTTATGGGGAAATTCGCCCGGACAGCCACCACTATCCAAGGGGCGACGTGTTTGAAAAGCGCGTTTTCAGCTATCTGAAAAATCGGGGTTGCCTCAGAATCACCTATAGGGGTGGGTCTTATACCCATGAGAATATTTAATGGGATTTACGAGGGAAAGTCTTGAGCTCTTGCGCTCGCGCATCGACCTGATCGAGGTGCTCTCTCCCTATTTAAAGCTCCAGCGCTCGGGGGCGGCTTATAAGGGGCTCTGCCCTTTTCATGAGGAGAAATCCCCCTCGTTCATCGTTCAAAGAGGGGACAGCCACTACCACTGTTTTGGCTGCGGAGCGCACGGAGATGCGATCCAGTTTCTCATGACCCACCTCAAGATGAGCTTTTCTGAAGCGGTCGAGAATTTATCGGAAAAATTCCATGTGCAACTCCAGGAATCGGAGCAAGACGACCGCCCTAAAGGGCCTCCCAAAACCGCCTTGAAGGACGTGCTGGAAAGAGCCTGCCATTTTTATCAATTTGCCCTGCTCCACACCCTCGAAGGGCATGCAGCGCTCGACTATTTATACAGCCGCGGAATCGACCTGGAATTCATCCAAAAATTCCGCTTCGGGTTAGCCCCCAAGCAATCCCAGGTTTTCCTCAGGGCGATGCACGAGCAAAAAATCTCCAACGCCCTCCTTGAAGAGACGGGGCTGATGTCTAAAGGGCGCGAATTTTTCTCCGATCGGATCACGATTCCCATTTGCGATGCTGTGGGCGCCGTTATCGGCTTTTCAGCACGTAAATACAAGACCGATACGTTTGGCGGTAAGTACATCAATACGCCAGAGACCTCCCTGTTTAAAAAATCAAAGGTGCTCTTCGGTCTCAGCTTTTCAAGGAAGACGATCGCCAAGGAGCGGAAGGCGATGATTGTCGAGGGGCAGATCGACGCCCTGCGGCTGATCGACTCAGGCTTTCCTTGGACCGTTGCAGGGCAAGGGACCGCTTTTGGCGAAGACCACACCAAAGAGCTCGTTCACTTAGGGGTTCGCCAAGTCTATCTCGCCCTCGACGGCGATACCGCAGGACAGGAAGCTGCAATCAAGATCGGCAATCTCTTTCAAAAAGAGGGGGTTGAGGTCCTCGTCGTCCCCCTTCCAGAAAAGTGCGATCCCGACCTGGTCCTGCAGGAAAAAGGGCCCGCTGAGTGGCAAAAAAGATTGGATAGCAGCGTCGATTACCTCACCTTTTTAGTCGGCCGCCTCTCCAAGACCATCTCTCTCAATACTCCCGCAGGAAAAAATGAGCTTGTACAAACCATCGCCAAGCAGATCCGGCAGTGGGACCACCCCCTCATGATCCACGAGAGCCTCCGCAAATTGGCCAGGCTGACACAGACCCCCGAGTCGATCATCGGCGTCCCCGAAGGGAATACCCCCCAAATCTACATCAAACGCTCCGCCAGCGTCACCTTCACAGAAGTGGATCCCGATCGGATCTTGGAAGCCGACCTGCTCCGCTGGCTCTTTTTGATGGGAGAGGGGACCCCCGAGTTAGTGGCCATCGCCGAGGCCAATTTGCAGCCCTTCCACTTCCGGCTCCACGTGGCCCGCTCCCTTTTTGAAAAGTACCTCGCCGCAAGCAAAGAAAACAGGCCCCGCGACCTCCTCACACTTGCGATCGACCTCGACCAGGCCGAGCAGCAGCTGTTTATGGCCGAAATTCTCCAAAAGCGGGTCAATCGAGAAAGAGCGGTCCCTTGCTTTATCGAAACCGTTCAAAGGATCTTGGAGCGGCACTGGATGCATCGACGAGAGGAGATCAAGCTCAAAATCTACAGCGGCGCTTGCACCGAAGCCGAGGTGCTGGACTTGGCCCGCCAGTTCGACCAAATTAAGAAAGAACGCCCCCAGACGAACATTCCCGCCTCCTGAAAAAAAAAGGTGTTTGCACAAAATAGGGCGCTTCTGATAGAATCCTTCTCAGTCAGTTTAGAGTAAGGATTCGATATGACAAAGAAAAAAGGTACAGTTAAGTTTTTTAACTCACAAAAAGGCTTCGGCTTCATCACACCAGACGACGGCGGAAAAGATCTTTTTGTCCACGCAAACAGCGTTAATGGAGATGCGAAAGCCCTCCGTGAAGGACAAAAAGTTCAATTCGTAGAAGGTCCTGGTCGCAAAGGTCCAGAAGCTACAGATGTGAGCATGATCTAGTTTTCTATACCAGAAACCCCTGCAAGTGCGGGGGTTTCTCTCTCAAATAAAAAATTCCAAACTTTTTCTATCGCCCCTTCATGCCACTCAAGTGGTGCTGCATGGTGCTTCAACTTTTCCGATTCTTCCTGAAAAGGTACTTTAGGCTTCAGTTCAAAAAAATGAGAGTGTTGGACCGCTTTTTGTAGCCCGGCTCGCTCCGGGATTACCTGGTCTTTAGGGTTCGCTATGATCAGTTTTTTCCCTTTTAGCCGATTAAAGGCCTCCGTTGGGTTCGCGCTGTACTCCTGCCAGTCAAAGAGCCAGCTGACCAACCGCTTCACAAGGCCTCCCCCAAAAAGGACCTCCAACATGCGACTCGAGTGGGAAAAAGAATTGTGGTTCACGTTGTGTCCGGTGAGTTCTTCCGGATTGAGCGACTGAGTTTGGAGGGCCACTGCTCCTCCCAAGGAGAGGCCGTAGAAGTGAATGCGCTCCGCCAAGGTGCCGATCTCTTTACGGATCCACTGGACTACCGCGTCTCCATCGAGAATGAGGTTCTTGGACCTGCGAACTGTTCCTGTCGACCCATCTACGCCACGGTAATTAAACGTAACGAGATGAAAGGGGGTTTGGGTCTCAATCGACTTTTCAAAGGGCCAGAGCGCGCTCTGTTCGTAAATCTGGAAATTGCCCCCGAAGTAGAGGAGTGTGGGGGTCTCCGCGGTGGCCTCTTTATGTCGAAACCAGACTGTTTTTAACGCCGCTCCATCGGGGGTTGTAACTGTGTGGTAGGTGGCCTCAAAAACTTTCCTGATCCGTTCATTTTCAGCCGTGATAGGGCCGTCCCAAAAAGTGTGGAATGCTTTTTTAATTTCAAGCTGTTCGGGCGTGAGTTCATAGGCACTAGGAAGAGTTTTCTTGTGAGCCATTCGGTTGGCTAGGTGGCCTGAGATCCAGGTGATCAAGTAGGCCGCACCGATTGTCAGACCGATGATTGGTACGATAACGGACAAGATCGCCAGAGCCACTCGAGCCACTTTTTCACGAGTGCTGAGTGAGGGACTGGCGAGATGCCGATTAATAGAATTCCATTCAGCTTTAAATTCAACTTTATTCATGATATTATTATATCAACATCGTGAATAATTACAATGCTAAATTATTTTTTCCTAAAAAAATAAATAACACCAATTCCGGCTACTATTAATACAACTCCACCTATGCGCAGTTGTGTAGCGAGGAGGGCGTATTGATCGACTTCCCCTTTGGCGGCGTTGATTTTTCTGTCGGCGGGATTAAATAGAAGGGCGTTACCCACGTCTCTCGTAGCGGGGGAACCGGAAAAGAGGCGTCTGCCCTGACCTACTTGAGATTCAGCACTAGAAATCTGCTCCCGTCCCTCATCGAGCCGTGCGTCGATGGAGTGGGCGACAAAAAGCGAAGCTACGCCGAGAATAGCGAGAAGAAGACCTAGGACTTGTTTGAAATTCATGAGATTCCCTCCGTTAATATCTTATTGACAGAGGGAATAGAAAAATGTCTATCTAAAACGACTTGCGCCTGAGAAGGGTCTCTTTTTAGCGCCGCGCCATTTATTTTGTCCGCCGCCACCACCGAATGGTTTGCGTGGAGGGCCACGGCGAGGAGCTGTTTCCTCGTGAGGAGCAGCAGTCCGCTTGGCTGTTTCAGGATCTAAAAGGCGAGAGATCGCTCTCCACTTATTTCGGTCTTCAGGGGAGACGATCGAAAGGGCAAACCCTTCAGCGCCGGCTCTGCCTGTACGGCCGATTCGGTGGACGTAGTCTTCAGGGCATTCAGGCAGGTCGTAGTTGATGACGTGCATGACGTGAGGGATATCGAGTCCGCGAGCAGCGACATCGGTCGCGATCAGAATACGGCTCTTATTGGCTCTGAAAGAGCGGATGACCTGTTCCCGCTTTCTTTGGGGGAGATCTCCGTGCATTGCGTCGGTATCGTGTCCCTCATCTCGCAGTTCGTTCGACATGCTCTCCGCTTTGCGGCGAGTCCGGACGAAGACGATGATGGAGCCTTCTCGCTTATTTAACTGCTCGACGAGTTGGTTCCGTTTATCTGCTGTTTTCGTGTGGATGATCTCTTGCTGAATCTTTGCAGGGGCTTGGATGTTGGCATCGATCGAAACGCGTTGAGGATCTTTTAGGTATTTTTGAGCAAGTCTACCGATGTTGGGCGGCATCGTCGCAGAAAAGAGGAGCGACTGGCGCGATTTGTGGGTGAGGAATGTAGCGATTTGGTCGAGCTGAATACCAAAGCCCATATCGAGCATCCGGTCTGCCTCATCGATCACCAAAAAGCAAGTCGATTGGAGGTAGAGGGTTCGGCGAGACAGGTGGTCATTGATACGACCTGGAGTGCCGATGATGATGCGCGGGCGTCTTTTGAGTTCGCTCAATTGACGGAACATCGAAGCGCCGCCGATGATGAGAACGCTCTTCATCTGGGAGTTATTCCCTGTGAGTTGGATCAGCGCTTGCTGAACCTGCATAGCCAGCTCGCGGGTAGGCGCCAAAATCAAAGCAGTTCCTTCTGGATTTGCGATGAGTTTCATGATGAGGGCGATGAGATAAGCGATCGTTTTTCCCGACCCAGTTTGGGCGGAGGCTAAAACATCGAGGCCTTTCAGAGTGAGAGGCAGAGTCTCCCTTTGAATG
>CAIVVG010000020.1 GCA_903909295.1 uncultured Chlamydiae bacterium | reverse complement strand
GCTTCGGGGACGGCCGATCTCTGTTCCATTTTTCTTACTTTGGGGAGCGCGGGGGCTTCCCTCGCCTCTCTAGGGCACAGCGCAAAAGCCGTCGTCGTAGATGGGGCCCCCTTTTCCAATGGGGAGCTGGTCGCGGAAAAAGCGGCTGTACACAGAGAGTCCTTGCTCAGCTGTTTGCACGCAGTAAAAACAGTTGCTGACCCACTCAGATCCTTTGATGGTCCCGGTTTCTCTATTGAGCTGAAAGCGGGAGGTGACTTTCCGTCTCCAGTACTCAACGTCTCCAAAGAGGAGGATGGGGTTGGGGGGAGAGCCGCCTGTCTTGCGGCGCACTTCTTCGAGGGTGTATTCAAAGTCCATGCCGATGCCGCCGGGTAAGAAGAGGGGGAAGTCGAGGTAGAACTCGGCTTGTCTTTCGACGAGGCGGTCGAGGCGGTAGGTCATCTTGGCGTCGATGTGGGGGTTTTGTCTTTGCTCGTTGACGACGGAGTTGTCTTTGGGGCGGAAGTCGACGATGTTGGCGCAGGAGAGGATGCCGACGGCTTTGGCGACGCGGTTGCCGACTTCCATCGCGCCGGGGCCTCCGCCTGTGAGGAGGGCGAGGGGGGTGCCTACGGAGAGGAGGGGGTGGTTTACTTCTTCTCGGAGTTTGAGAAGTCCTTCCAAAAGTCCTCGGAGTTCGTGTTCAAAATTCCCTTCTTGGAGGTTGGATCCGTAAACGCCAAAGACGGTCGATTTGCGGAAGGGTTCGACGAGGTCAAGGGGGACAAAGAGGCCTGATTCCTTATCGGGTTTGAGGGTGTACTGGAGGATTTTTCCCGAGATTTTATCGACCCAAAAGGTGGGAATGCCAAACTTGGCCAAGTCGAGAAGCATAGCCCTATCTTCGTGGGAAAAAAAGTCGCCGTGGGATGCGGATGGATATTGGAAATAGATCCGTTTGAGGCTGAGTTGCACGAGGTCGTTGAGGAGCATCCGTTTGAGGAGCGGTGTGGGGAAGTGGCGGCAGAGGAGAACTCCTTGGGAGGGGATCATGCCGTTTTCAATCGCTTTAAGGAAGGGGTAGGCGGGCTGTGTCTCGATGTATTTTTCAACGACGAGGGCTTGGCGCGATGGGTGGGTGAGGCCGGGGAATTCGTGTTTCAGGGGATCTGCTATAATCCAATCGCTGAGCTGCAAGCTTTTGAGTTGGGTCCCTTTGACGACAAACGTGGCGGCGAGATGTTTGGTCGGTTCGGGCGCGGTAGAAAAGGCGTCGAAGAGCGTCTTACTATCTTCTAAAGAGGAGACGAGCTGGTCTCGGTCGGAGAAAAAAACGTGTTCGCGGAACGGCTCTAACGTATAAAACTCAAGGGGGATGTCGTCGAGGATCTGGTGGCTCGTTCCATAGAGTTCATAAATGTCTCCGGAGGCGGCGGTTGTCGGTTCTAGCACATTCGCGGTTGTGTGGTGAAATCCGGAGGGGAGGAGTTCTTCCACTACGCGGGCATAGACGGTTCGGATATGGAGGGGGGCGGTTCGGACGAGGAGAATATTATCTTTTTTAACCAATCGGGGGAGATCTTTTTGCCACTGGTGATGGAGGTGGAGGAGCCCCCGTGTGTTGGAGATGTTTTTGCAAAGCGCTTTGGCCAATGTGGGAAGGAGGCCATAGATGGCGGTGTCGTAGGTAGTGGCTCCTTCGCGCAGCGCAAGGAATGCGACCGTGTGTCCTTCAACGCGCTCCAAAACGAGATCTCCGCTCCCTTCGAGTCCTCCCAAAGAGAGGAGGGGGCGCCCTTTTCGGTCCGACCTTCCGAACATGCGCATCAGATAATCGGGATCGCGAACCCGTCTTCGGTCGTCGGCGGCAAAGAGTTTGCCGATGTAGGCTCCGGCTTCCAAAAGCTCGAGCATCACAACAGCTACAGGGCCAATTGCGATCAGCTCTACTTGGACTTCGGCGATTTTATTTTTTGCATCGAGCGAATATTCTTGTCCAATGGCATTGATACCGAGCTGTGCAAGGGTACTCTTGAGGTTGAATTGGACGTAGGCGGGGTCGATTTGAAAACCGACGAAAGCAGCAGAGATGGCGTCTATGCGGACAGTCGCTAACTTCCTCGTGTTGGAAAGCGATTTGAGATTGGTAATAACCCCATCGGGCGTTACGAGGTCGTAGCATTGGGACGTCAGATCAATCATGTTGCCTTCAAATACAACTGGAGGATAAACTTCCTCTATTTAGTGGGAAAGGAAAAAAATGAGAATTCCTCGCAGCTTCGGTACACATGATGGTTCTTTTCATGCAGATGAGGTGACGGCTTGTTCGTTGCTCCTTCTGTTCGATCGGATTGATCGGAATCAGATCCAACGAACGCGCGATCCAAAGGTGCTCGAGCGGTGCGATTATGTCTGCGATGTGGGGGGCGTGTACGATCCTTCTCAGCGGAGGTTCGATCATCACCAGGTCGATTACCAAGGACCGCTGAGCAGTGCGGGAATGATCCTTTTGTACTTAAAAGATCAGGGGAGTATCCCACCCCACTTTTACGATTTTTTCAATAAGAGCCTCGTGTCGGGAGTCGATGCGCATGACAACGGTGTGGCAAGGCTCGAGCCGGGGACCACCTCGTTTTCTCAGGTCGTCTCCAACTTTTTGCCGATCGAATACGAGGCTTCCGAAGAAGAGATGCAGGCCGCTTTTTTCCAGGCGGTCGATTTCACACTCGGGCACCTCAAGCGGATGCAAGAGAGGCACAATTACACGCTCGATTGCCGCTCGACTGTTCAGAAAAAAATGGCGGAAGGGGGGCAGGTTCTCCTCTTCGACGGACCGATCCCGTGGATCGATAATTTCTTCGATCTCGGCGGGGAGGTCCATCCAGCGCAATTTGTGATCATGCCCGCGGGCGATCAGTGGAAGCTCAGGGGCATCCCGCCCAATTTGGCCAGCCGCATGCAGGTGCGCAAACCGTTGCCCCAAAAGTGGGCCGGATTGCGAGATGAGGAGCTGTCTCAAGTGAGTGGCATTCCCGGCGGGATCTTTTGCCACAAAGGGCGCTTCATCTCGATCTGGAAGACGAAAGAAGATGCTTTAAAGGCGCTGCACATCGCACTGCAGAAGGAGTAGGTATGTCGACGGTGTTTGGATTGATTATTCAGGGAAAACTTCCTGCCAAGAAAATATTTGAAAATGAGCGGATTTTGGCGATCGAGGACATTCATCCCGTGGCGCCGGTTCACATTTTAATCATCCCTAAGAAGGAAATTCCCAATTTACAGAGCTTGGGACCCGAGGACGCGGGACTGCTCAGCGAGGTGGTTGCTGTGGCCCAGCAGATTGCCGAAGAGAAGGGGATTGAAGAGGGATACCGGCTCTTGACCAACAATGGTCCCGATGCGGGGCAGACCGTTTTTCATCTCCATTTTCACCTGATTGGAGGAAGAGTTTTGGGTAAGATGGCTTAGAATCTCCCATTGTGGCATAGAGGGATGAAACGGGGTGTTCATGATTTGGCTCTTGGCTGCGTTGCTCGTCTTACTTCCTGAGACGGAAGGGGTTCGGAAGGTTCAGGCCCATTTATTGCTCGAGGATTCAGGTGCTGCGCTGCAGCAGGCGGAGCTGCTCGTGCAGCAGTTTCCCGATTCCATTGAAGCGGGGATCCAGCTCGTCCAGGCGCTCGCGGTGGGTGGATTTGAAGAGAGAGCGTTGGCCACCTGGAATCGACTCACTCTCAAAGACCCCGGCTTGATGAATCGGCGCGAAGTCCTCGAGGAACTCGCTTGGGGCGTTTTGAAGAAGGGGACCGAATCGACTCAGCAGGGGATTCGCCTCTCTGCTCTGATCGGCTCTTACCTCACCAACGATGTGCGCGCAGTCCCTGTGCTGCGCCGAATGATGCGCGATTCCAACGCGATCATCCGCTCTGTTGCGATCCAGATGGCCCCCTCTTACCGCGATGCGGCGCTCAAAGATGAGATCGAGCGGCTGATGGTCGAGGAGAAAATTTGGATGGTGCGCCTCGAAGTGATCAAGGCGGTGGGCGCTCTCAAGATCCGCTCACTAACGCCCGCCCTCAAACAGCTCGTTCAATCGGAAAAAACCACCTATGAAGAGCGCCACTTTGCGATCGGTTCTCTTCTGGAAATGTATGAGACCATTTCCCCAGAGGAATTTCTCACTCTAGCCAAAAGCAACCGCGCCGGACTGCGCCATTTGGCTTGCTCGATCGTGGCCCACTTGCAAGTCACCTGGGCCAAAGAGGCGATTTTGAACCTCGTCCAAGATTCCCATCGGGACGTGAGGGTCGCCGCCTTAAATACATTTGCCCTTTGTTACCGCCACAAAACACCGGTCTCTGAGGCCAAAGATATCTTGCGCCTCCGCCTCGAAGATAGCGACCCTATCGTAGCCATTACGGCGGCGTGGGTGGCCTTTTTGATGGAGCCCTCTTGGGGAGAACCCTTCCTAGCCAAATGGCTGGGAGATAGCTTGCCCGAAAATAGACGCCTTGCGGCGGCCGCTCTCGCAGCTGCGGGACCGAAGGGGGTCACTCTATCGGAAAAAACTCTCCAGGAGAGCGCCGACCCCTACGTCAGAGCCAACGTCGCTTTAGGGCTCCTCGGCCACCGATCGAACGTGACCGCTTCTGCCGATTTTCTCTATGAATTTCTCCAGACAGAAAAGAGAATGTGGATGTGGGACAGCCGCTTAAACCCGCTCTTCCAAACGCTCGCTCCCAGCCAAATCCGCCACGTCGACCAAATCCCCAATTATCCAGAAGCGATCGACCAAATGACCCGGCTCCAGCTCGTTTCAATGCTCGCCCTTGTCGACGACCCGCGCGCAGTGCCCGCCTTGAAAACATTCTTGCAGAGAAAAGGGTGGGGATTGACCGGCGTCGCTGCCGCAACCTTGCTCCAAGAAGGGGATGAGAGCGCGTTAGAGGGGGTGAGAGAACTCCTCTCCGACTCCGATGCAAATGTCCGGCTGCAGGCCTGTTTGGTCCTCGCCTTTTACGGGCGCGACGAAACAGTGCTGCGCGAATTGCAAGGAGCTTACGCGGGAGCGGAACATGAAAAAAAACTCCACATCCTCGAAGCTCTGGGAAGAATCGGCCACCCCGACTCCTTTAGTTTTTTGGTCTCCATATTGAACGAACCCTTTCCCATTTTACGCGTGGC
This sequence comes from uncultured Chlamydiae bacterium, assembly GCA_903909295.1. Taxonomy (GTDB): domain Bacteria; phylum Chlamydiota; class Chlamydiia; order Chlamydiales; family SM23-39; genus CAIVVG01. Next base: position 3,744 of record CAIVVG010000020.1, on the reverse strand, counting down.
CGCCGCGGCTGCCCTAATCCAGAGTTTAAGCCGATGAAAAAAAGAATTTTAGAAGCACAAGAGCACCTCCGGAGTGGCAGGCTAGACGGGTGGCTCCTCTACGATTTTCACAAAAACAACGACCTCGCCCACCTGTTTCTCCAAATCCCCTCCAACCAGATGACGACCCGCCGCTTTTTCTACTGGATTCCCCAAGAAGGGGAGCCGGTCAAAATCGTCCACGCCATTGAGGCGCACATCCTCGATCAGTGGCCCGGAGAAAAAAGGGTCTTTTCCTCCTGGCAGTCGTTGGAAAAAGAGCTGGGAGCGCTCCTCACTGGCAAGAAGAAGATCGCCATGGAGTACTCTCCTAGAAATAGAATCCCGTACGTATCCAAAGTCGATGCAGGGACTGTCGACCTGGTCCGCTCCTTCGGAGTCGAAGTGGTTAGCTCCGGATCGTTCTTGCCCCACTTTACGGCCGTGCTGAACGAGAACCAAGCCCAAAGCCACATCCGGGCCGGACAAGCCCTCGACCAGATCGCCCGCGACACCTGGGCCTGGCTCGGAGAAAGACTCAAAAAAGGGCAGTCGGTCCTCGAGTACGACGTCCAGCAAAAAATCGTCGCCGATTTTGCCTCGCGCAACCTCATCACGGAGTCGCCCCCGATCGCCGCCGTGAACGGCCACAGCGCCGATCCCCACTACGTTCCCCAAAAAGAGGGGTCCGCTCCCATCCGAAAAGGGGACTTCGTCCTCATCGACCTATGGGCTAAAGAGCCCCAGGATGGAGCCGTTTTTGGAGACATTACCCGCGTTGCCGTCGCAGCAGATAAGCCCTCCTTGCGCCAGCAAGAGGTGTTTTCAGCCGTCCGCCAAGCGCAAAGAGCCGCCACAGAACTCGTAAAAAACCGCTTTGCTGCAAAAAAGGCTGTATTTGGGTATGAAGTGGATGACGCAGCCCGCGAAGTGATCCGCAAAGCCGGCTACGGGGAATTCTTTATCCACAGAACAGGCCACAGCATCGAAGTTCACCTTCACGGCAGCGGCGCCCACATGGATAATTTAGAGATGCACGACGAGCGGCCTATCCTCCCAGGAACCTGCTTTTCTATTGAGCCAGGGATCTACCTGCCGGACGAATTTGGCGTCCGGCTCGAATACGACCTCTACATCCACCCCGACGGCGTAGTTGAAATCACCGGCGGGGAGCAGGACGCAATCACGCTACTTCTATGAGACCCAACGCATAGGAGCGTGTTACGGGGGTCTCAGTGTTTTGGGGGTTCTCTCGGATGGCATCGAGGACAGCGAGCCTCTCTTTCAGGCCCACGACCTTCAAGAGGAGCGTTCTGTGTAGAGCTCCGTCTTCGGCGCGATTTCGAGCTTCCTCTTTTGCCTTTTCGAGTTCGGTATGGCAGTACTTGATACGGGCTTCCAGGAAGGGGTACTCCGTCTCCAACGTCTCTACTAACTCCGCTTCCACGCTCCTTTCTATTATGGCCGCTTCCCTGCACGCCTCTGCTTGCTGAGAGAAGTGTGAGGCGCCCGCCCCAACGAGAAGACTTCCCAATCCGGGTAGTGCCAACGGGACTGAAAGGGCAACGACCTTGGTGAAGATGCAGATGACAAGGACCTGTAGCGCAATCTGGACCACTTGAGCGACCCTGTGCGCCAAGTCATAGAGCTTATGGGACCTTTCGTGGTTTTCCGCCGAGACCCTTGGGTCTTGGGTGCATAGTGGGTGAAGTGTTGCATTCATGATGGATTCTCCGTTAAGCACCGCAGTGCCTCTTGTTTCATTTTTAAATGGATAGAACTAAGACCATGGGATCGGTTAGGGGAGAGGCTCGCGTAAATCCCGAGCTCCTCTAAAAATAAAGGGGGCTGGGTCAAGACAGTCTCGGGAGTCTCCCCACTGTAGACCTCGATGAGCAAAGCCGCCAGCCCAGCGGAGATCAGCGCGTCGGCGGTCGCAGTAAAAAATACCCTGCCCCCCACGCACTCTGCTCTCAAATACAAAGTGCTCTGACAGCCGGAAACCTTCCGCTCCACCGTCTTCCACTCTCCTAAAAACGGGGGGAGGGCCCTGCCCATTTGCATCAGGGCGTCGTACCGCTCCTCCGCCGTCTTCAGTGCGCCGAATTTTTTTTTGAGGGCTTCGACTTTCTTCAAAAAAGTGCTCATATGTCGAAAAATCATAGGTGAAAAGATCTTTTTTTCTCCAGGGAAAAAAAGTGGGGGTTGACATAAATACCCTAAGTATAGTTTCATAAGAAGCATTTCCAAGCCAAAAGCACTATGTCGAAAGAAGAAACTATCAAGATGGAGGGCAAGGTTGAAGAACTCTTGCCGAATATGACCTTTAGCGTTGTCCTCGAAAACGGGATGCGCGTCATTGCCCACATAAGTGGAAAAATGAGAATGCGCAATATTCGCGTTTACGTGGGGGACGGAGTCACCGTTGAGATGTCTCCTTACGATTTGACCAAAGCACGTATTGTGTATCGTCAAAAGTAGGAAGGGTTTGGAAAAAAAGGTTGAAAGAAACACCCAAGTACCTTAAGCTTTCAAGCTTTCGGATGCCCAGGTAGCTCAGTGGTAGAGCACTTGCATGGTAAGCAAGTGGTCGTAGGTTCGATTCCTATCTTGGGCAAGTAAAAGAAATTCTAGAGCCTATACGGAGGATGTTAGATGGCAAAAGAAGCATTTCAAAGAAAGAAACCACACGTTAACATCGGTACGATCGGCCACGTCGACCATGGTAAAACAACGCTGACAGCGGCGATCACGAACGTACTGGCTAAAAAAGGCCACGCTAAGTTCCGTGACTACGCCTCAATCGATAATACCCCTGAGGAAAAAGCTCGCGGGATTACGATCAATGCGACCCACGTTGAGTATGAGACGGAGAAACGTCACTATGCTCACGTCGACTGCCCCGGCCACGCCGACTACGTCAAAAACATGATCACAGGTGCCGCTCAGATGGACGGCGCGATCCTCGTTGTTGCAGCGACCGACGGTCCTATGCCACAAACGAAAGAGCACATTCTCTTGGCTCGCCAAGTGGGTGTTCCTGCAATCGTCGTGTTCCTCAACAAGATGGACATGATCGGCAAGGGAGACGAAGAACTCGTCGAACTCGTCGAGATGGAACTCATGGAGCTCCTCGAAGCAAAAGGCTACAAAAACGTGCCGATTATCCGCGGCTCCGCTTTGAAAGCCCTCGAAGGAGATCCTCAGTACGTGAAAGCCATCGAGCAATTGATGGATGCGGTCGATGAGAAGATCCCAACACCTGTTCGCGAAGTTGAGAAGAAATTCTTAATGCCGATCGAAGACGTGTTCTCTATCTCTGGCCGAGGAACTGTCGTTACAGGTCGCGTTGAACGCGGTCGCGTAAAAACGAACGACAAGATCGAACTCGTCGGAATTCGAGAAACTCGCGAAACGGTTGCAACGGCCCTTGAGATGTTTAACAAAACACTCGACGAAGCTCTTGCAGGAGAAAACGTGGGTATCCTCCTCCGCGGTATTGAGAAGAACGATGTCGAGCGCGGGATGGTTCTCGCAGCTCCTGGCACCTGCACTCCTCATACCAAGTTCAAAGGGACGATCTACGTCCTGAACAAAGATGAAGGGGGCCGTCATAAGCCGTTCTTCACAGGCTACAGACCTCAGTTCTATTTCCGCACAACAGACGTCACAGGAAGTGTGACTCTCCCAGCGGGAACAGAGATGGTGATGCCCGGAGATAACGTC
>CAIVVG010000019.1 GCA_903909295.1 uncultured Chlamydiae bacterium | reverse complement strand
CTTTAGGATCGAAAATCGGCGCAAAAGAACCCAAAAATCGACTGAAACTTTTTATTGAGATAGGTTCTTATATCGTTATATCGTTTTTCCTGTCGCGAGTTAGCTCGTCTCTCATTTTAGACATTGCTCCTGAAATCGGGCAAGGAGTAAAGTGGAAAATATGCGACATGCTTTTACTTATGACGATGTTGCGCTGGTTCCTCAGTTCAACAACATCCCCTCCCGGACGGAGCCCGCTTTAGAGTCGTGGCTCACCAAGCAAATTAAAATGAGCATTCCCATCCTGGCTGCCAATATGGACACGGTGATCAGTGAAGAGCTCGCCGAGATCTTGATCGCCCAAGGATCGATCCCCATTTTCCACCGCTTCACCCCTTTTGAAGAGCAGAAAAAATGGGTCCAGAAGTTCAAGGGAAAGACCTTCATCTCTTGCGGCATTCAAAAGCTCGAAGAGACCAGAGAGTTGCTCGATCTCGGCGCTCTCGGCGCTTGCATCGATGTCGCTCATGGCCACTCCGATCGGATGTTCCGCCATATCCAAGAGTTGAAGAGAACCCATCCAGACCACCAGATCATTGCGGGCAATGTGTGCACTGCAATGGCCTACCACGACCTCGTGAACGCAGGAGCTGATGCGGTAAAAGTGGGCGTGGGCCCAGGAGCCGCCTGCACGACGCGGATGGTTACCGGATTTGGGATCCCCCAATTTACTGCCGTCCAAGACTGCGCCCGGATCGCAGACAAGCTCCGAGTCCCTCTTATCGCAGATGGGGGCATCCGCACGAGCCGCGACGTGGTCCTAGCTCTCGCGGCTGGAGCGAGTACCGTGATGGTGGGCAAGCTCTTTTCCCAAACAAAAGAGTCGGCAGCTCCCAAACGCCCCTCAGACAAGGTCCCTTCAGGCTATGAGGCCAAGTTCCGAGGACAGGCATCAGCCGACTTTCAAACAGAATTTTACGGCGGACTCAAAGCCAAGACGGTGGCCGAGGGGATCGATTTCTGGGGGCCCGTGACAGGAGATGCTAACTCGTTGATTGCAAGCTTATTAGGCGGAATCCGCAGCGGCATGACCTACGGTGGGGCGCGCAATATCAAGGAGTTGCAGCGCAAGGCTGAGTTTGTTCAGGTGACTGCCTCTTATATTTATGAGAGTAAGCCTAGACCAGATTAAGTGAATTAGCCATAATAAGATTCAAGGGTGCGGTTATGGTTAAAGACTCTCTTTACGCTGATAAAAAAATTTACGATTCTGTCCATGGGTTTATCCCTTTTGATGAGTTTGAAAAAGAGCTGATCGACTCGATCCCTTTCCAAAGGCTCCATTACATCCATCAGTTGGGGATCGCCTACATGGTCTATCCGGGAGCGACCCATACCCGTTTTGAACATTCGCTCGGAGTCATGGCCCTTGCATCGCTCATGTTTGATAAGATCTGCCGCTCTGTCCGTCCCGACGTATTCCATTTTGTTCCGCGCAAAGGGTCTTGCGACCACCTCTACTGGCGACGGGTCCTCCGAATGGCCGCCCTCTGCCACGACCTCGGCCATTTGCCTTTTTCCCATGTCGCAGAAAACGAACTGATCGGAACCGGAGGGCACGAGGCATGGACCCTTAAAATCATCGACAGCCCCCACCTCAAACCCGTTTGGGAAAAACTCAAAAAGGCTCCCGCCTACCTAGAAGATGTGATTGAAAGAGATATCGTCGAAGACATCAAAAAGATCTCAGTAGGGGAGGCCAAGTGGAAAGAGATTTCCGGGCAAGGGCTGACTCCATGGGAACGGATCGTCTCTGAACTTATCACAGGCGATTTTTTTGGAGCCGATCGGATCGACTACCTTCTCCGCGATGCGAAAAGTACTGGAGTGGCGTTTGGCCTATTTGACTATCACCAACTGATTGAGATGCTCCGCATTCTGCCCAGCGCAGATAAGGGGACAGATGAACTCCGCTTAGGGATCGATGAAAACGGCCTGGAGTCTTGCGAAGCGCTTCTTCTTGCCCGCCACTTCATGCACCGGCGTATTTACCAGTACTCTTCGGTGAAAGCTTACAATTTCCACCTCCGCCGCTACATGAAAGCGTTCTTTGAAGAAAGGCCCTTTAAAACGGTCGACGCCTTCTTGGACGTAAGCGATACAGATGTGATCTCCGCATTGAACAAAGCCTCGAACGACAAGTCTCTTCCCGGCCATGAAGATGCCCGTTG
>CAIVVG010000018.1 GCA_903909295.1 uncultured Chlamydiae bacterium | reverse complement strand
CGTTTGGAAGGCCACTTTTCCCTCACTTCCCCGGTCACTCCCCCTCCTCCTGAAGTGCTCCAAGAATACACCTACCTAGGACACGGGCGACAGTTTTACGCTTTTGAGAGCGCAGATAAGCGCTACGTGCTCAAATTGCCTCGGATGGACCGGTACCGAGTCTCTGTTTGGCGGCGCCTCTTCCCTCGCTTAAGCAGCAGGCAATTTGCCGCGCGCGAGCGGAGAAAAAAGCGCCTCCTCGAGAGCTTAATTCTAGCGGAAAAAGAGCTTAAAGAGGGGACGGGGGTGGTTTATTCCCATCTCGGTAGGACCCAAAGCCATCTCCAACTTTTACTCACCGATGCATTGGGGAGACGCTTTCCACTCGATCTCGATCGTCACTCCTTCGTCGTGCAAAAAAAAGCCCGCCGCTGGGTAGATGCATTTTTAGCCCCCGTCCAGAGAGGGGATATCCCCCAAGCCAAAGCCCTCTTGGAATCGTATTTCAAACTCCTCTTTTTCCGAGCTCAGCAAGGAGTTTGGGACAAAGATCCCACTTTCATGGATAATTTGGGGTGGGACGGAAACCAAGCCGTTTATGTCGATTTGGGCACTTTTTATCGCAAAGAGGGGATGGCCCAGTCTTTCCGCGAATCGACCAGTCGCATCAGGGGTTGGATCGCGGAGCACTCCTCTGAATTAGGAGAGTGGTTTAAGAAACGGGAGGAGGAGATCCTTGAATAGGGCGCTATTTTTCATTTTTTTTGTGACCGCTTGCTCCCTTCTGCCGTCTGCATTTAAACACTTCACCTGCGGAGTGCGAGTGGCGAAGATGGAACTGGGCTATCCTTACAACCCCGACTTCGATTTATGCCCTTCTGCCTCTCCTGAAGTGAGAGCCATTTTGCAGCAACCGTTCGACTATTTGGGAAAGGGGAGCCAATCGTTTGCCTTTGCAAGCCGCGATGGTCATTACGTCCTTAAAATCTTTCGCCGCCCCAAAAACCTTCAAAATGTGGCAACGGGACTGTTTCGCTCTCTTCGGGGAACAGCAATCGCCTACCGCCTTGCGGCCGAAGAGACGGGACTCCTCTATGTCCATCTCAACCAGACAAACCAGCAGCTCCCCACCGTGAAGCTCAAAGACCCTCTTCGCCGTTCGCTCTACTTAAAGCTAGATCAATACTGGTTCGTCCTCCAAAAGCGGAGCATTTCCTTGGAGGAGGCTTTTGCTCAAGGACCGGTCCAGCCTCGCATCGACGCCTTTTTGGCGTTGCTCTCTTCCCGCATTGCAAAAGGGATCGGCAACTCCGATGCAAACATCAGCCGCAATTTTGGGTTTGTGGGGGAGCGGGCTCTCGAGTTCGATTGCGGCAACTACGACTTGAGCCCCGACCTTTGCGTGCCGGAGCAACGGGACCTGGAGATGCGCCGCTATAGGACCAAGCTCCGCGTTTGGCTCACTCGCCATGCTCCGGAAGGCGTCCCCTACTTAGATGGCCTTGAGGAGTCGCGGGGGAGATAAGGGGGGGGGGGTGTAATTATCCCACAAGGAAAGATATGACGCGAGATTGAGCCATCTAATTGTGCAACAGCCTGTTGCACTTTTTCTCCCTAAGAGATTGCCATAGATGGAAATTTCTTCGCTTGCTACTCTGATTGTCGATAAGGACAGCCTGCACGTCTGGTTCAAGGGAACCCTCCTACTTGGCTCACCAACGAGATGAGCGACGGTATTGAGTAAGGGAAAATTAACGATGGAAACGATATAACGATATAACGATGGAAAAAGAGAAAAAACTTTCTCATTTTGAATTAACTGGTAGCATCTTGAACTGTTGCTTTGAGGTGATGAAGGAGCTTGGGCCTGGGTTTGTAGAAAGCATCTACAAAAACGCGCTGTTGATTGCGATGAGACAGAAGGGGTTTCAGGTCGAGGTAGAACGATCTTTTGAGGTGATGTTCAGAGGGATTGTAATTGGCCGATACAGAACAGATCTAATCGTAGCTCAAACCGTGGTAGTGGAGCTAAAGTGCTGTGAGAGCTTGGTGCGGGAACATCAAGCACAGCTATTTAACTATTTAAAAGTTTCTCGACTTCCCGTAGGCTTATTAGTGAATTTTTACCGAGGGAAGTTGGAGTGGAAAAGACTGCAGAGCAATGATGAATCTATTGAGGAACCTGTTGAAGAATCCGTACCGTTTTAAGTACTCCGACAATTTTTTATCGTTATATCGTTATATCGTTACCATCGTTAATTTTTTCATTCGGCACACAGTTCCATACTTCAGGTTTCTCCTGATTCCGCTCCTTTGCTGGCTGGCCTATGAGCGGACCGACGGCTTTTCCCCCGCCATCGCCTCTAAAACCTCTTCCACTCTCTCAGACGATCCCCCCTCTTCAGAGACGCTTGCCGCTTTGGCCCAACCCTACCGCTACCTCTCGCGCGGCAGACAGTGTTTCGTCTTTGAAAGCGCCGATGGGCAGTTCGTTGTAAAACTCTTCAACAGCAGCTACCTCACCCTATCTCGCAACCCAGAAAAAAGGGCCCAGCGCCGCCGCTTCTTCAAAGAGAGCTACCTCCTCGCCTGGCGCGAACTGAGAAAGGAGACGGGACTCCTTTGGGTCCATCAGGGAAAAAGTGAAAACCCCCTCCCACAAGTGGCGTTCACCGATCGGATCGGAACCCCCTTCGTTCTCGATCTCACCGATACAGCCTTTGTACTCCAAAAAAAGGGGGTCTCGCTCGCCGAGGCCCTTCCCGCTATTTTTGAGCGAGAGGGCCAAGCGGGAGTGCAGCGGGTCGTCGATCTCTGGACCTCCTTCGTAAATTTGCGCATTTCGAAGAAGATTGCCGACAAGGACGCCGATACCCTTTGGAATTGCGGTCTGTGCAATGGGGAGTTTCTGGCACTGGACCCCGGACGACTCTGCTTCGATCCCGACCTCGATCCCGCACGAGAATGGGAGCATGCATCGGGCTCCTTCCTCCAGTGGCTCCGCGAGCGGTATTGATTGGAAAACTCATTCTCATTTGAGTTGCGTGTTTTTCAGGCGTAAAAAACTGATTTTTTTTCGCTAGCAAAAAAACAAACTAATTCTTATATCTAAGCGAGGATGCACCCTTATCTAGTACGTTGCTTTTGGATTGTCCTCGTTGCGGGAATTTCTCTCGAAGTGCCCACTTTGGGCGCTGGTGTTGCTTTGACTGTCAACACCAATACCGACAACGCCTCGTCAACCGGGGGGTCGGGCAGTGGCACGAGCGGCGATCTGCGCTATTGCCTCAATTACATCAACCAGAATTCTGGGAATGGCCCTTTTAACATCACGTTTAACTCCATTCCTCAGACTATCACGCTCCAAAATATGTTGCCCATCCTGAACTTAGTGGGCACAGACACCATCAACATCAATGGGACAAATGGGGGTTCCCAAGTACAATTGGATGGGAACAGCACCTACAATGGTCTCTTCATTCGGCAAGGAGCCGTCAATATCTCCAACTTCACGATCCAGCACACAAAAGCTCAAGGGGGCGATGGCGCGGGCGGAGGAGGAGGTGCCATGGGCGCTGGGGGAGCCATTTTTATAGACAATGCAACGGTCGACTTGTCCAACATCGTGATCCAAAGTAGTCAGGCGGTGGGAGGAAATGGAGGTTTCTGGGGTGGAGGGGGGGTTTTTTTATCCGGAGGCGGTGGAGGGATGTTAAGAGGGGGCGGTGCCTTCACCAGTAATCCGGATGCCGCTTGCGGCGGAGGTGGATTGGGAGGCGTAGGGGGAGTGGCTGGATTGAGCGGAGGCGTAACGACCGATCAGGGTGGCGGTGGCGGGGGGGGATCGGCCCTGGAGGCGCTGGAGGAACGGGTTCCTCGGTCGGAATTACAACCGGCACTGTAGGATCCTCGGGGGGAGCATTCGGAGCTACAAGCGGGGGAGCTGGCGGAGGTAGTGTCCCATTGGCTGGGGGAAGCTCTGGTGGAGGAGGAGGCGGGGGTAAATCGGGGGGCTCGGAT
>CAIVVG010000017.1 GCA_903909295.1 uncultured Chlamydiae bacterium | reverse complement strand
GGACTCGTCACCAAGGGAAGAGCAGGGCAGACTCGGTTGGGAACTCTTCTGCAACACGAACTTACTCATCGATATACAAAATTCCCGCATCGCGTGTTGTGATAGCCTCGATACTTTGAAAAAAGAAGGTTATGCCACTGAAAGCTTTGTGAAAGTCCCCCTCTTTCTAGAAAGGGGTCTAGTTGAATTTGAAGCAGACACCCCGAATGGCCCCTTGCGCTGCGTATTAGACACAGGAACAACTTGGAATATTTTGAATTCGGAGTGCGATACGTCAGTATGGGAATCGGACAACATTCTCGAATATTCATTCTTGAAAATTGGGGGTGTGGACTTTGGCCCCACCTCTTTTCATCGAATACCCATTCGAATTCCCATCCACATCGATGCCCTCTTAGGGATCGAGTTTTTTAAAACTCATCTGGTGTTCTTGGACTTTGTGGGGCGGGCTGCTTATACCAAAGTCCAGTAAACTGTAGGCACGAACTCAACAGACTTAAAACAAACCGATTACGATTAAATAAATGAAATATCACGATATTGGTATAATGCAAGGAGAGACATGAGTGAAGCATCTGGCTTGAGGCCGCTGCTTTGGGTTGCCTCATCAAAACGGGACTTTATAGAAATGCCTGATGATGTAGTGGGGGATTTTGGGCATTGGCTCCTCCAAGTTCAGAAGGGGAAAATTCCGAAGAATGCCGAACCCTTGAAAGGTGCGGAGGAGCTCAGATTATGAAGTCGATGAGGGAAATGTCTTCTCTGCGATTGGACGCAAAGATGCAAAGGAACTCGTTGCCCGATCTGAGCTTTTGGATGATGTCGGCAATCTCATAGAGAAAAGTGGACTCACACAACACGAAGTAGCCAAAAAGCTTTCTCTCAAGCGGTGCATACACATCACGAGCGCAGGTTGGGCCTTCTTAAAATCCCTTGGCATTCGAGAACTCCGTCAGGAGGACTGATCCTTACGAAACTCTTTTACAAAATGAGAGGAAGTAGTACGATCGCTAGCCAAAACGGAGGGATTTATGAATGTGATTGCAGCAGGTAGCAACCACCCCATCGACTGGACGCATCACTCCGATGGAGTGGAGCTGCGCGTCGAAGGCGTCGCAGGGGCTGTCTTTCGCCACGCAGCTTTCCTAGCGATCGCTGCCGCGTCAGCATATGTTTATGCGAACACAAACCCCTATCTATTCGTGCCGTTGAGTGTGCTGGGACTAGGATCCTTGGTCAGGAAGGCAGCAGAAACGTTCGATGGCTCAATATGCCTCATCTCCGTAGCGGTCAAGGGAGCGTTTGCAACAGGAGCCGCGGCCTATAGCATTTTCAACGCTACTTCCCTTGTGTGGGTGGGGGCTCTAGGGGGCGGTCTGTCCTTGAATGGATTATCCTCGATCCTCTTTGCCTTGAGTTACTCCATTCCCCTGCTGCATGCTCTCCTTCCCTATCGATCTCTTCTTGGCACAGAATACCCCTTGATAGTAAGAAAACTAGATGCTGTCAGCGTACAATTCTCTACAAACTTTTCGCTGCGATTTTCCCCCATTTCTTGGATGCCCTTCGCTGGGATTACAGTCTGCTGTATCAATAGCCGCCATTTTTTTCCTCTCCTCCTTTCTGTTTGCGATGGGCTCAGGGAAGATCCCTATTTTGTACCCTGCGATCTTTTATCGGTTTTCTTGACGGATCTCTCCCTTGAACAAGTCGTGGAATTCACAATCCGTTATCATGGCGATCAAAGGAATTTGACCCAGTCATTCCTCGGCAAACTAGCCGAGCGTTTTGGCGATCTTTCGGTTCTAAATGCACAACTACAAACCCTGAAAAATTCCCTGGACCAACAAGAGAAGAGACTGCCGGATCCAGCAAACGTAAATGGAACTTTAACTTCAGTCGATATCCAACTGGGTAAGTTGCGCAGATTTTTATCGCTCTTGCCTCCACATTGCATCAACCCCACCTTACAGCCCGCTGTAGTGGCTCTCTCTTCTCAACTAGACCACGTACGGGAACAGATCGGCGATGAAATCGTATCTAATTATGATGCGCTCGGCGCCATTGGTTTTTCCATCACAGACTTTCAGCAGTTAGGCCAAATGCTCTCTCTTCCTGGAGGTGACTTAGCCGCATCTCCCATTCAGGTGGTGTCTCAATACCTGGCGGAGCACGAGCTGCCAGACCAGAACGCCCTTGTACAACATAAAATTCTCAAGAATGGCGCAAATAGCGCCCCCTTGGTCCGCCGACGTATTGTCCGTTTCTACCGAGGATTTTCCACAATCAATGCGGTGGTCTCGGCAACTATGTCAGCTGCTTGCTTGGCATTTCAAATGCTCCAAGCTCCTTGCCTGACCTTCGCTGCAGGCGCAATAGGGTTTTGGTTCTCAGGCCGAATGGCAAAGAGTCGCTCCCTATTCCTGCCGGGGATTGTATACGGTCTAAAAACCATTCACAGCGCCTTCATTTGCTTCAGCCTGCAGCGCCAGTACCCCACAACTCTCGGACCTCTGATAGCATTCGTGGACACCTCACTTTTGCGCCATGCCTACCAAGAGCTCCTAGCATAAAAATCGGCGATTTCTTATAGTCCAAAGAATGTTCATGCCTGACGCCTACAAAGAACTTCTCGAGCTCTCCAAGGAGATCCACACCTACAACTCGGTCCTTTCCCTGCTCCACTGGGACCAAGAGACTTACATGCCCTCCGGAGCGATTACGCCCCGCAGTGAGCAGATTGCCCTCATGTCCTCTTTAGTCCATGAGCATAAGACGAGCCGCAAGCACAAAGCGCTGCTTCAAAAACTAGTCCACTTTGGCTCGGGGAAACCGAAGCACAAGGGATTTTCCCGCTCGCAGGTCGTCTGCCTGAGAGAGTGGCATCGCGATTTTCTCCGCTTTGACAAGCTCCCCGCAAGCTTTGTGAAAAACTTCTCCCAGATCACGTCCGAGGCCAGCCAGATCTGGAGCGTTGCGAAAAAGAGCAATAATTTTAAACTCTTTGCCCCCTTCTTAAAAAAAATCATCGAGCTGTCCAAAGAAAAAGCAGCGATCTGGGGATTTACCGACCACCCTTACGATGCGCTGCTCGAATCGTACGAACCGTGCATGACTACCGCTCGAGTGGGAACTATTTTCCAGGGGCTCCGCAAGGAGCTGGTCTCTTTATTGAAGAACATCCGTGAATCGAGACAGATCGATGATGGATTCTTGCGTAAAAAAATCGACCAAGAGACGCAAGTGGCTTTGGGCCATAGCTTCCTTTCCAAACTCCCGATCGATAGCGCCTACAGCCGTTTGGATTTATCGGCGCACCCCTTTTCGACGGCGCTCCACCCTCATGATAGCCGCATTACCACGCGCATTCTCCCCTCTGGATTCATGAGCAACCTCTTTTCCATCTTCCATGAGGCGGGCCACTCGATGTATGAAATGGGCCTTCCTACCGCACATTGGGGAACGCCCTTGAGCGAAGCCGTCTCGCTGAGCATCCACGAGAGCCAGTCCCGCTGGTGGGAAACCCTCATCGGCCGAAGCCTCCCTTTTTGGAGGGCTTTTTACCCCTCGCTGCAAAAAGCGCTCCCCACCCAGTTGAAAAAGATCCCGCTCGAGCGATTTCATCGCGCCATCAACCGCGTGGAACCGTCATTCATTCGGGTCGAAGCAGATGAGGTGACTTACTGTCTGCACGTCATCCTCCGCTTCGAGATTGAAAAGGAGCTCATCTCAGGCTCCCTTCAAGTGGAAGATCTCCCCGACGCTTGGCGAGCCAAGATGAAAGAGCTCCTCGGTGTCGTCCCCAAAACAGATAGCGAGGGGTGTTTGCAAGATATCCACTGGTCGCTCGGCGATTTTGGCTATTTCCCCACTTATGCCCTCGGGAATCTCTTTTCCGCGCAGTTCTTTGCCACTTTTGCCAAAAAACATCCCGACTGGGACAAACGGGTGGCTCAAGGGGACTTGGCCTTTGTCCGAGATTGGCTCAAAAAAGAGATCCACTCCTGGGGACGGACCTACAATTCCGATGAATTGGTCAAGAAGGTGACCGGCAAACCGCTCAGCGAAGCCGCCTACTGCTCTTACCTCAAAAAGAAATACTCCGAAATTTATAATTTCTAAGCACTGTTGCGAAAGGCCAAAAACACCCTCTTATGAAGATTTGACGGAGAGGCGCGCTTGGCGGCGCATCTCGGCTTGTTTGTAGCGAAGCATTTGCTCGGGGGTTTCGGGGACCACGGGGATCACTTCGATGGGCTTCTCGTCGTCTCCGATAGCCACAAAAGTAAAATAGGCGGAAAAGATATTTTTGTGCTCGAGGGTCCGAAAATCTTCCGCTATCACCTTCACACCGACTTCCATCGAGGTGCGCCAAGTGCGGTTCACAGAAGCTTTACAGACAAGGATGTCGCCGCGACGGGCGGGACTTAAAAAACGGACGGAGTCAATACCTAGAGTCACGCAGACCAAGCCAGAGTGCCTTTTGGCGACGATGGCGGCCAGAGAATCGACGATCTGCATCACGCGCCCTCCAAACAGGGTGCCGTGCGGATTGAGATCGTTGGGAAAGACCTCAACAACTTGATCAATAATAGCAGATTCAGAAACGGATTTCCCGTGCATGGAGCACTCCTTGAGTACTCCATACCAGGAACTGGAAATTGTGTCTATCGTTTTGAGAACTGGAAGCGTTTACGGGCGCCTTTGCGACCGTACTTCTTACGTTCTTTTTTACGAGGATCGCGAGTCAGGAACCCGAGCGTTTTCAGATCGCCTCGGACCTCTTCTTGCTCTTGAACGATCGCACGGCTGATCCCTAAACGGGTCGCCGTAGCTTGAGCCTCAATCCCTCCGCCCTTCACGCGGACGATCAAATCGATCGCTGCTGGGCTAGAAAATTTGGAGAGAGGAGCTAAGATCAGATCGCGCTGGAGTTGCAGAGGAAAATACTCTTCAAAACTGCGGCCGTTAACATCGATAATCCCCGTCCCTTTTCTCATCCGAACGGAAGATACTGCTGTCTTTCTGCGGCCGATGCCAATGGTCTCTTGTTTTTGTGCCATGGATATGTCCTTTAAATATTAACAGGGATAGGGTTTTGAGCTCTCATGTCGTGGTCTGCCCCTTTATAAATGCGGAGCTTCTTCACTTGTTGACCACCGAGACGGGTCTTAGGCATCATCCCCTTCACCGCTCTTTCCAAAATCATCTCTGGCTTACGGGCCAGCAATGTCTCAAAAGGAACTTCGCGCATTCCACCGACAAAACCGGTGTAATTGCGGTAAATCTTACGAGCGTGCTTCATACCAGTCACCCGAATTTTTTCCGCGTTCACGATGATTACACCATCCCCGCAATCTACGTGGGGAGTGAAATCAGGGCGGTGTTTGCCGCGCAAAATCTTCGCTACCTCAGCCGCAAAACGGCCCAAGGTCTTGCCTGTCGCATCAAATAAGTACCAGCGACGAGAATCCAATGCTTCCTCTCGGGTAAGGAGGGGTGTCTTTTGTTTGTGGTTCATTCAGGGTCCTAAAATGACAAATTCAAAACAGCATGATACTAGACGGCGGCTATTTTCTGAAAGAGGATTTTTTTTAAAAAAATTTTCGATTGCGAAAACAGGGGGGTTTGAGGTAAACTCCACTGCTATGCAAGAGCCAAAGACATACTTTATCCGGACCTACGGCTGCCAGATGAATGAGCTCGATACCGAGATCATGGCGGGCCAACTCCAGAAAAGGGGGCTCTCCCCCGCTGCCGATGAGGAGAGCGCCGACCTGCTCATCTTCAACACCTGCTCGATCCGGGACCTCGCCGAGCGGAAAGTCATGGGTAAGCTGGGCCAGCTGGGCCGGGCCCACAAGCGGCACGCCCTAATCGGGGTCACCGGCTGCATGGCCATGGCCAAAAAGGACTCCCTCTTCCGCAAATTCCCCCACCTGGACTTCGTCTTAGGGACCAATAATATCACCGACTTAGGGGTAGTCCTCGATGAGGCCCTCTACACCCAAAAACAGGTGTTTAAAACCGATGACCGGTTTGAAGAAAACCTCGATTATTTGGTGGCCGTTCGGGACCATAAGCTCAAAGCCTCCGTATCGATCATTCGGGGGTGCGATAAGTTTTGTACCTACTGCGTCGTCCCCTATACCCGCGGCCAAGAGGTCTCCCGCCCTCCTGAAAGCGTCGTAGAGGAGTGCAAAAAACTCGTTGATGCGGGCTATAAAGAGATCACCCTCCTCGGCCAGAACGTCAATAGCTACGGCAAGGACCGCCCCGAGTGGAACTGCCTCTTCCACGACCTGCTCGCTCAGCTCGACCGGATTCCGGGCATGTGCCGGATCCGCTTCATGACCTCCCACCCGATCGACATCACCATCGAACTCATGCAGGCGATCCGAGACCTCCCCTCCCTTTGTGAGTTCGTCCACTTCCCCATCCAGGCAGGCTCCAGCCGCATCCTGAAAAAGATGCACCGGATCTACACCAAAGAGCAATATTTAGAAAAAGTGGCCCTCCTCCGCCAGATCGTCCCAAACGTCTCCTTAGGGACCGACATCATCGTCGGCTTCCCCACAGAGACCGAGGCCGAGTTCCAGGAGACCTACGACGTCCTCAAAGAGATCCGCTACTCGGTCGCCTTCCTCTTTGCCTACAGCCCCCGCAAAGGGACCCCTGCAATGCGCTGGAACGACGATATCCCCGAAGAGGTCAAACAAGAGAGACTGCAGCGGCTCATGGCTCTCCAAGAAGAGATCGGCAACGAAGAGAGGCAGCAAATGCTAGGACAGACGGTGGAAGTCCTCGTAGAGCGATTCAACCGCGATGGCAAGAACTTAAAAGGGCGCACCCGCTGCTGGAAAAAGGTGATCTTTGAAGGAGATGAAAGCATGGTCGGAACCCTCCAGATGGTCACCGTCCACAGCTATTCCCACCAGACCTTAGTAGGTAGTATTAAAAAACTAGCTTTAATTGATTAACAATTAGAAAGTTAGTATAATAGTTACTTATGTCAGTGCAAGTAAGGAACTACTTTTTTAATTGGATCGGTGGAAAACCGGCGTCCCTCCTCACCGTTCGGGACCGGGTCAGCAGCCTTTTGGAAGGAGACCTCCTCGTGGCTCCCCGCCCCCTTCCTGGCAGCAAGCTCCCCCAACGAGAAG
>CAIVVG010000016.1 GCA_903909295.1 uncultured Chlamydiae bacterium | reverse complement strand
GGTTTGGAAAGACTTTGAATATGTCGATGCTATCCTATTTTTTAAAAATTGGGGAAGAGGATATTTTTGGTGGTTTAAAGATTAAGGGGTACCCGGAAGTTTGCTCTGCCCATCAGAATAAATATCCCGTTATTTTTTTGGGAGCGCGAGGCTTCTCTCGCCTCTGTGCTACCTCTCTTTTCTCTGTGGCCCTGTGGTTAATTCCATGGGTCTGCGGTAGAGCTCTAGGAATGCGAACCACCCCATCACAGGGAAAAGAGCAAAAACAGGCCAAGGAAATGAAACCCCCACCACGATCCCTAACACGACTACAAATTGCAACGCTGTTGTGATTTTCCCCCACCGGATCGCTCTAAATTCAATCGTCTTCCATCTCCGGGTTGCCAACATCAAAATGCCATAGAAACACAAAGAAAAGTCTCGGCAAAGAAGAGCAAGCGTCCCCCACACGGTGACTTTCTGTTCTAAGAACAGCGAGGTCAGTGCAAAATAGACAAAAAATTTATCCATGGTGGGGTCGAGGATGGCTCCAAATCGACTGCTCGATTTGCTCCGTCTGGCCAAGTATCCGTCGATGCTATCGGTGATCATGGCCAAAATAACTGCCCCTATCCGCAATGAGATGTTTTCCTGGAGGAAAAGGAGGGCCAGGGGAGCTCGAATAAAAGAGAGGCCATTTGACAGTGTGAGCATAGAGAGTCTTATATCAAATCCTTCATTTATACCGAAACAACTCGAGAAATCGGTTTTTGGCCGCGTCGGGTTTGTCCCATAATTTTCGTTCTCACTCGCGCCTTGCCCGAAGGCAATGGTCGCTCCCTCCGAACAAAAATTCTGGGGACCCTTCTTGCCAAATTCCCGACTTGTTTCGATATTAGGCATGAGAAGTCGTCAAAGGAGGGGCAGGATCTTGAATTTCGAGGGGGGTCTTTTCCTTGGACAGGGCATCGAACTGCTTCCCTAGGGAAACGGCTGCTAGAATCCAGACGAGGACGACGCCGAGGAAGATTACTGCGACGTAGGGGGTGCTCGCTGCAACGGTGGTACAGAACATGAGCAGTCCTTGGTGGATCACAGAGCCGCCCGACTTGCCGAGGCGGGAACCGACACCATCAATCGCCGCTTTGCCCTTCAGTTTCGACTCACGGCTAAGGGGGATGAAGGCCATCTCTTTGGTCGCGTCGAAGAGGGTGTATTTGGAGGCGCGAGTCACGCAGTTTTGTAAGGAGCCGAGAGATACGCTGAGGAGCAGCGGAGTCGAGCCGAAGAAGGTGGCGACGCTATCGATCCAGGTGACGTTGAAGTGGTGGGACAAGACGAAGATGAAAAAGGAGAGACCGGTGAGGAGGATGAGAACAGGGGGGATCAGCGCGCTGACAGTCCATGAGAAGCGGCGCATGATATTGCCTGTGATAAAAATAGAGACCAGCGTAGCAATGATGGCCATGAGGGTCATCACTTCGCCCATATAAGCGCTGTATTCGCTCGGATTCGGGTAGACCTGCCGGATCTGATTTTTCCAAACCACCTCGATCAGATTGATCGCGACGTTGTAGGCCAAAACAAGGGCGGCGATGCAAAGCAAATATTTTGAGTTGGCGAGGTAAGCAAAATTTTTGCGCATCGACATTTTGACTTTTTCTTCTTTCACTGGCATCGGGTGGTGGTCACTGGGGGGGATGGCTACTTTATTGAGCCATCGGTAGAGGGCGATCGTAATGACCCCTGAGATGATGATAACGCAGTTGAGAAACAAAATGGATTGATCCCAGGCATTTTTCCCGTAGGGGATCGAGGAGATAAAAATATCTCCCGCGAAATAGACAGAAACTTGGCCAGAAAAGATGCCGGCAATATTTGCTCCAATCATGAGGACGCCGTAGTAGCGCCTCGCCTCTTTGACAGTAGTCACCTCATTGGCAAAGCCCCAAAAGAGGAGAGATAAGATCGCCGTTCCCCAGAGCTCAGCCATTACATAAAAGAGGGTGAAGGTCCAGTTGCGAAAAATGGCTACGAGCCCCTTAACTCCTTGAGGGAGAAAGGCTTGCACTTTGTCTGCAAGGGCATTCGGGTGGAGGTAGTCTTGGGCGGGAAACAGGACAAAGGTGAAGATCAAGAAAAAGGAGAGAAAGAGGCACATCATGATATAAAATACTTTTTCCCGACTGTAGCGGTTTGCGAGCCTGGTAAAAAGAAAAGTGATCAAGAGGGCGCAGGGCAAGATAGCCCATACTTTAATGAATGGGATCGCTTCGGCGCCCGATTGGGGGGCAGTCACGACGAGAGAGTCTTTATAGGCGCGAAGAGCGTTGTAATTAAAGGAGATGAGGAAGAAAATGGCGAACATGGGAAGGAATTTTTTCAATTCCCACCGGTGAATAGGCCAGAAATAGGAGCGCCATTTTCCAAATACTGCAGTGCTATTCGCTTGCATACCCACGCTTAAGTGTGTTTGATGGTTTTATCATCGCATATTAGCGATTTAAAGGACATCGGAAAGGGCATCGATGCCGGGCAAATGGCCAAATTCAAGAAATTCCAATGCAGCCCCCCCTCCCGTGGAGAGGTGGGTGAATCGATTGCCCAATCCCATTTGTTCGATCGCCGCGACAGAATCCCCTCCGCCAACAATCGTCGTCCCTTTGCAGCTGGTTAATGCCTCTGCGATTCCTTGAGTCCCTTTGGCAAAGGGGGGCACTTCTGTAACGCCGAGGGGGCCATTCCAAAAAACGGTTGCCCCCTTTATGAGCTGGGGAGCCCAAGCAGAGACTGTTTGGAGACCGATGTCTACCCCCTGCCAACCAGCCGGGATTCCCTCTCTTAACCCCACTGTGCGTGCGTGGGCATCGGAGCGGACTGCGTCCGCAATGACGAGATCCTTGGGCAAGTGGATTTTGGGGGATTGACCGATCTTTTTCGCCACTTCGAGTTGGCTATCTTCACAGATAGAATCTCCAATCGGAATCCCTTGCGCTTTGAGGAGTGTGTAGACCATCCCCCCTCCGAGAAAAAGGGCATCAACCCGAGTCAATAATTGTTCAATGACACCCAGCTTGGTAGAAATCTTGGCTCCGCCGATCACGGCATAAAACGGGCGCTTAGGTGCGGCAATGAGATGGGAGAGTTGAACGATCTCTTTTTCCATGAGCAAGCCGGCTGCAGAGCGGCCGGGGAAATAGGAGGCAATGACCGCTGTTGAGGCATGCGCGCGATGTGCGGTGCCAAAGGCATCATTGATGTAAATGTCGCCGAGACGGGCCAGCGATTTTACAAAAGAGGGATCTTTCTCAGGTTCCTCTTCTGCCGGGTGAAAGCGGAGATTTTCGAGGAGTAAAACTTGTCCGGGCTCCAATTTTTGAGCGAGGGCCTCCACTTGGGGGCCGATGCAGTCGGGGGCCATGGCAACAGGTTTGTGGAGGAGTTCTGACAACCGTTTGGCACAAGGAGCTAAAGAAAGGGAAGGGTCTTTGCCCTTGGGCCTTCCCAAGTGGCTCATCAAAATCAGGGAGGCTCCGTGCTCAAGGACATATTGGATCGATGGGAGGGCAGCCCGGATGCGGGAGTCGTCTGCAATCCCCCCGTCTTTGGACTGGGGGACGTTGAAATCGACCCGCATGAGCACCCGTTTACCCGTCAAAGAAAGGTCTTTGAGGGTGAGCTTATTCATCTGGGTTTTCCGAGAAAATAAATGAACAGGGAGCCGCACGAAGCGTGCGGGCAGGAGCGGCGAGGCGCCGGCAGGATGGCGG
>CAIVVG010000015.1 GCA_903909295.1 uncultured Chlamydiae bacterium | reverse complement strand
GTTTAGGGAGGTACTTACCTAAAGTGAAGTACATCATCGCTGAATTGGAGGGGCACCCCATCTACGAAGGGGAGCGCCTTTATCAGGATGTGGACCGGTTTTTAAAAAGCTACGGATTTAAGAGGATTTCCTCTCCGATAGGAAAGGGACAGCTCTTCGGAGATGTTCTCTATGTAAATGCAAGAACCCAGAGGGAATAATGTTTCGTTTACTTGTTCTTTTGACCCCATTGATTCTTTTTGCTGCCCCTTGGGTTGCAAGAAGAGAGCCCATCGACCCGTTTCTATCAGGAGACACATTCCGCGCTCACTGCGATTTTGCATACGATGAAATCAGTAAGTCGCTCCAGCCGGAAACAGTGCCTGCCAACAGCACTATTTTTGTGAACGGCGATATTTTAGGGGAATTTTTAGAGCTCGTTCACCCAAAGATTCTAACCTCTTATATTTTAGTAGTGCACAATACCGATCGGATGATTCCGGGCCGCTATAAAAGCTATCTCGATGATCCAAAAATTCTCGCTCTTTTTACTCAAAATCCAGATGAAACGGTGCATCCCAAGCTCCGTCCTTTGCCCATTGGCATAGAAAATCGGCAATGGAATCCAAGGAATCGAGAGCTTTTACAGGCGATAAGAAATTTAGGGGGTGAGAAGAGCTTCTTGCTCTATTCCAACTTCAATAAAGATACTTTCCCTTCAGAAAGAGGAGAGGTTTTGAATCGCTTTGCGAGCGCGCCGTTTGCTTATACATCCTTGCGAAAACCTTACCCTGAGTTTGTTAGAGATCTGGCTTTCTCGAAATTTGTCCTCAGTCCTCGCGGCAATGGCCTCGATTGTCATCGCACTTGGGAAGCTCTGTATGCAGGAGCCTATCCCGTCGTGAGAAGTTCTCCTCTCGATCCCCTTTTTGAGCGGCTGCCTGTATTGATCGTCCAAAATTGGGAAGAGGTCACGGAGAGTTTTCTTCAACAAAAGTTTGAAGAGTTCACTCAGAGAAATGACTGGGAATGGAAAAAACTCTATATTGAGTATTATCTTCAACAGATCCAGGCGGAAAAACAATAATGAAAACCATATTCTTTCTGTTTATTTCATGTTCTTTGCAAGCCCTCTCAATTGTATTCGTTCACGTAGGAAATTCACCGCTACCTGAGCACCTTGTCTTCTCGATTTCTCAAGCGCGGGCTTTCAATGCAACTTGCCCTATTTATCTTATTGCTCCTGACGCAGCTTTAAAAGCTAAGGGCGCCATGAAGCCTTATGAAGGGCTAAACATCTCTTCCGTTCCTTGCGAATCGCTTCCGCAGTCTGCTGCACACCAAAAATTTCGCAGTTGCAAAACTCATGTCAACACGGTCGACGGTTTTTGGATTTGGACTTCTGAACGGTTTTTCTACTTGGATGAACTGATTCGCGCGAAGCAATTGACCGATGTATTTCACTTAGAAAACGATGTCATGCTCTATCTCGATCTGGAGGCGGCGCTCCCAGTGTTTCACAAGCACTATCCTGGGATGATCGCGGCTACATTCGAAAAAGACGACCGGTGCGTTCCTGGCTTTCTCTATATCGCCAACACCACTCCTATGGAAAAACTGGCCAATTCGTTTCCTCGTCAAATTGGGGAAAATACAACCGATATGGAGACATTAGCCCGCTTTAAAGATCAGCACCGTGGAACCTGGATCGATTTTTTACCGATTACCCTCCCTGCCTATATTTCTACAGTAGATCCTGCGATTTTCAAGGGGAAGGCCGCTTCCCCGAAAGATTATACGCATCATTTTGACGAATTTCATTCCATTTTTGACGCGGCCGCTTTTGGTGTTTACCTCGCCGGTTGGGATGCGAAGCAGCATGCTGAATGTCATCCAGGAACGGTTTCCCCGCGGTGCATATTTAATGCCTCTCACTTCACGGTGGAATGGGACCTCGACGCAAAAGGACGAAGGGTCCCTTTTGCTAAGTATCAAGATGTTAAGGTGAGAATTAATAATTTGCACATCACCAATAAAGGAAGTATCGCTAAATTTTTATCCTCTCAAAAATCGTGATTTGGTAGACTGGTCACTTATGAATTATTGGCTTTTATTTTTTATCTCTTTGCACTCCCTGTTTTTTGGGGAGCACTTTCTTACGTTCATCATCCCCTGTTACAACTGCGAACAGTGGGTCGAGGAATCGATTGAATCCATCTATGAACAAAAAAACTTGGATTGTTCGTTTGAGATTATTTGTACAGATGATGGGTCGAAGGACAACACGTATCAGCTTCTCCGCTCTCTGCAAAAAAAGCACCCCCACATGCGGGTATTTCAGCATGAGAAGAATCAGGGAGGAGGCGCCTGCCGCAATACCTGCGTTTCCCACGCTCAGGGCGATCTGATTTTTTGCTTGGATTCAGACAACCTCTTGGCGCCCAATAGCGTCCAGGCTCTGGTCGAGCGACTCGATCAAACGGGAAGTGATGTGGTCTCCTTTGGAGAGATCCACTATTTCACGGGAGATCGAGTGGACGTGAGCACAGGGGTCTATTCCTTTCCCGGCGAGCAGGTGACCTTAGAGCAGGCGGTGCAGTATACCGATACGCCTCCTTGGTCGGGTAATTACTTGTATACCAAGAAGAGTTTTGTCAAAGCGGGGGGCTATCCAACGGATCTGGCCGCAATGGACACGTATGGCTTTGGATTTAAGCAGCTGCTAAATGGTTGTAAGATGAGCTATGTCCCTGGCACCTTTTATCTCCACCGCCATGGGATTGATAGTTACTATGTCCGCGAATCGGCAGCGAGAAAAATGACGAAGACTTTTTGCTCCTTTTTGCTCTCCCATCAAGATATTTTTACCAAGAAAACGGTGAAAATGTTGAAAAAGCAGAGGGATTTGGCAACTCAGGGAAAGCCGGGGAAAGACCAAATCGCTTTATTGGCGGATAAAAAAATTGTGCTGAAGTAGATGTTATTCCGCTGCTTATTAGTGCTCAGCTCTCTTTCTCTATGGTGTAGGGAAACGACCTTTCCCTACTTATCAGAAGATGTTTGGTACTTTTTTGCTGACTGGAAACTGTCTCCCAAAGAGTCTTTTGATCCGACACAAGTACAGCTCGGCGATGTAGTTCTGATTGAAGATGTTGAATGCGCTCTTTGGAAAACCCTGGCAGTGTTCGAAAAAGAATACCTGCCAAAGATCCCTCACCCTTTTGTCTTACTCACCCCTCGCACCGATTACTGTTTGCCTGGACCTTTTGCCCATTTGCTTGAAAATAAGAAGATTGCGGTTTGGTTTGTCCAGAATATCGATCGGCCAGCCACGGAAAAATTGCAGCCGATCCCTATCGGCCAGGCGAGTAAGACGTGGCGCGACCCGGCTCTTTTAGGACAAGTCGCTCCCAAAGAAAAAAGAGATTTTTTTATCTATGCCAACTTCGCCAATACCTGTTCCGATCGAGAGATTTGCTGGGGCGCTTGCGCGAAGATCAAGTCGGCTGTCTTATTTCCCAAACCCATTGCTTATGAGCCTTATGTAGAGCATTTAGCGCGCTCTTTATTTGTCGCAAGTCCTCCGGGCAATGGCCCTGACTGCCACCGCACTTGGGAAGCTCTCTTAATGGGCTGCTATCCGATCGTCAAAGACTCTTATCTAAACCCTCTCTTTGAGGAACTGCCGGTTGTCATTGTCAAAGACTGGAGTGAACTGACTAAGGAACTGCTCGATCAGAAGAAAAAAGAGTTTGAGGCCCGCACATGGTCTACAGAAAAACTATATGCTCCCTACTGGTTTAGCAAGATCAGAGGCATCCAAGCAAATATACGGAATGTTCGGGTTGAAAAAGCTGGCCCAGCGGCTGAGATTGGACCTAGTTCCGACGAATGCGTCAGTTCTGGAAAGCAGTAGGCAGTCGATGACCGCCTCACGGGCTTGTTTGCACTGGTTATTGTGCGGGTCTGTGTGGAGAGCAACCCTCCCCTGACTTCGGTAAGCCCCTTCTTGAAACGCAATCTTTTCTCCAAAACGGCTTTGCATATAATCTAAAAACGGCTGCTCGTCTGTGGCAACAAAGATCTGAAAAGAGGGGTGCCCCTGCGCGAGTCGCTCCACTTCGTCCCCAAATGCAGCGTAAGAGATTTGGGGGTATTCGTTATCTGGAGACCAGTCGGTCCCTCGATAGTGAACGCCAACGGTGTAGGGTTTGATGAAATGGGCTTTGCAAAAGGTCTCGACACTCGCACAAATGTCTGGTTTGAATCGGATGTGCTTTTCGATCAGGGAGTGGACCTCTTCGCGAGTCGTGAAAAATTCGTAGGGAGGAACTCCCGGGATTTGGCCGTAACACCCTCGAACGACTCTTCTCGGGGTCCCTTTTTTCAAAGGTTCGCAGAAATAGAGCCACCAATTTGGGCCTTCGGAGGCTTCGTAGTAGAGCCCTTCAGCGCCAAAATCAATCTCCACGCCGCTTACAGCTCCCTTTTCGTAGGCGTTGAGAATAGCCACTACGTCGGTCATCATGCTGAAGAGGCCGGCCCCTTCACGTGCTTTTAAAATAGCGTAGGGACGGGGATAGAACGAGAAAACGAGTCCCGCAACGAGAACGGCACCAATGAGTAGCTTCTTTATAAGCATCGGAAAGAGAGGGATTTGAACCCTCGGTACCCGTTGAAGAGTACGCGTCCTTAGCAGGGACGTGCCTTCGGCCACTCAGCCATCTTTCCACTAAACGAAGGTTCCATATTAGTAGAGTGGTCCGTTTTCAGCAAGCTGAGAAAATATGCTTGTGCTATAGGCTGGAAAAGAGGTAGGATGTATGGTGAATTTTTTACTATGATTGGCGGCTTGAGAAAAATCACCCCCTGTTTCTTAATCTCTCTGAGCCTATGGGCGAACCCCTCGGGTCCCACTGTCGTCCATGGAGAGGTGGGCATTGAAGTCGTTTCTCCTGAGCATCTTCGCATTCAGGCGGGGGATCAGGCGATCATCGACTGGAAAACCTTTTCGATCGAAGTGGGTGAAAAAACAGAGTTTGTACAACCTAGATTCGACTCAATAGCGATCAACCGGGTTCTCGATTGCGACCCGAGCCGTTTGATGGGGCAGCTACAAGCCAACGGCACTATTGTCCTCATCAACCCCAATGGAATTATCGTCGGCAAAGACGCTATGATCAACATGGCCAGCTTCATCGCCTCTACGCTGGATCTCAATGGGGACCTCTACCTCAAAACGGGAGAGATCTCTTTCCAAGGAAACTCAGAGGCCAAGATCATTCATGAGGGGACGATCCAGGTTGAAAATGAGGCCCTTTTCCTTGGACGGAACATAGAAAACCGAGGGACCCTCGTCAGCGGGAAGCTCGCGGCCCTCATTGCTGAAAATAACTGTCTCCTGAAGCCGTCGGGAGACCGCCGCATCTTTGTGCGCCCTTTAGAAGGTGTCCACATGAAAGAGGGGAACGCATTCGCCTCAGCCTTTCGCCATT
Source organism: uncultured Chlamydiae bacterium (assembly GCA_903909295.1). Classification (GTDB taxonomy): domain Bacteria; phylum Chlamydiota; class Chlamydiia; order Chlamydiales; family SM23-39; genus CAIVVG01. The sequence goes on along the minus strand of CAIVVG010000015.1, from coordinate 11,476 downwards.
CTGGGGGGATGATTCAGGCCCCAGAGGTGCTCATTCAGAGTGCGGAGACCTTTATCGATCCGAGCGCGGAAATCTCCGCAAGTGGAGTGGGAGACAGCTCCGGAGGCTCCATCGAGATCGCAGGTGCCCATTCCCTCATTGCTCTTGGCAAAATAGCCGCTTGTGGCGGACCTGAAGGGGGCAATGGGGGGACGATTGCTCTCCGCTCGGAAGGGGAAATCGACTTTGCCTGGAGGGGGGATCTCTCTGCGCCGTTCGGTGTGAATGGGACTTTGTCCTTGTCTCCCTCTGAGGTCTACGTGATTCCCGTGGACGCTCCCTCACTTTTAAGCGATGCAGCAACGGCTATCGATCCCATTAACCTGAGCAATTTTTTACAGTCACAGGGAAATGTCGAGATCCGATCAAAAGGGCAGACAACGGTCCTCCCCGATGGAAATATCATCTGGACTTCGCCCAATTCTCTCACTCTGTCTGCAGGGACCGATCTTTCCATCCACGCCAATATTCAAAATGCGGGAATTGGGGATATTTCCCTCTCCGCTCAGCAAGACATTTTGATTACGCCGGGGAGGGCATCAGTTTCTATCGGCTCAGAACATGGGGGGACTGTGATCAACGCCCCCTCTGCCCACCTGAAGGTTTTGGGGGGAGAATCCCACTCTGCACAGATCGGGTTTTATACGACAACGGCTCACTGTACGGGACAGATCGAGATCGACTGCGGAAGGCTCACTTTAGAAGGGGCTGCCGATTCTCCCTTTAGCGGAGCGCACATCGGGCATGGCGCGATCAACGCTCCCTGCGGAGTCACCACTTCGGAAACTCCCATCACCATTCGGACTGGGGGAGATGTCTCCATTGAAGGGGGGGGCTTTCGCTCTCCTGCTCAGGTGGGGCATGGGGGATTACACGGCTCGCGCAAAGGGGCCATTGCTTTGGAGGGCGACATCTCCGTTTGGTGCGGTGGCAATTTGCGCATGGGGACAAAGTCGGCGCTGGCTGTTTTAGGACACGGTTTTGAGGGAAAAATGCTCTCCTCCTCCCCCCTCTCCTATGAGGGGAACATTTCTCTCCACGTACAGGGGGATCTCCAGCTTCTTCCCCATACAGCTGTAGGAATGACTGCGGAGGAGAGTGTATTCAACGGCGATGTCACCGTATTTGTCGCGGGGAACCTTTTCATGGATAAAGGGCACATCGGTACGCACACTCACTCTTCTAGTCAGACGCGCACTGTGGTTGTCTCTAGCGGCTCGATGGAACTCGACGGAGCGATTGTGAGCGCCAGTGAAGAGGGGGGCGTACAAATCGCCGCATTGAAAGATATCGTTTTAGGGACCGCGCAATTGGGCACACGCGCCGGGATCACTCAGATTTATGCTGGAGGGAACATTCGGAGTACTCCTGGAGAAGGTCAGTTGGGGTCAGGAGATGCATCTCTGATCATCAGCGCGGGAGGAAACATCGCTATGCCCTCGAGCGTCGAAACAGGGAAGGGGAGCATTCGTTTGAACTGCGGCCGCGACTTCAAGTCTGGGAATCTGTGGGAGTCTGAGGGAGCGCGCATCGTTTCTATTTGCGGCCAACCGATCGATCCCGTGCAGTCTTTCTTGACTACCAGCTCTCCTGCGATCAGTGGGTTGGGCTCTTATACCAATACTGCCAAAGTGTCGCTCACTACCGATTCGGGAGACTTGATCTTGACCTGTGGAACCCTGAATCCCCACCATAGAGAGACTTTGCGCATTGGGACCCAGCCAGAGGCCCACTTCGAGCTCAAAACAAATACTGGCAACATCCACTTGGGACCTTTTTATGACCTCGCAATCGACCAACCACTTGCGACTCGAGGAGGGGAAATCACAGCCCAAGCCGTGGTTGACCTTTCTGTGGGGCAGCCTATTTCTACCGATAACGGGCTCATTTACTTGAGCGCTGGCAATAACCTCGAGATCCGGCAGTCTGTGACCTCCTCTTCTGGGAAGATCTCGACCTTTTCCGGCAATGACACGACCGTTGCCACGGAGGTGCGCACAGGAGGAGAGGTGTTGATGATCGCAGGAAGACACTTTATGCTCAAAGAATCGAGCGCAATCCGGTCGACTGCGGGAATGGTTACCTTGGTGGCTGATTACGCACCTCCAGAAAAACCGCTCCTCAATCCAGGCGTATTTATCGCAGAAGCCCATGTGCGGATCGACTCAGGGGCAGATGCTCCTCTGCGCATTTTTACCGCGGCTTCCGAAGTCCTTGGCTTCAATCAGATCGACCCCTCTGTTCGGTTGAACGGCCTCACTGTAGCTGAAAGCGGCTACCCCTCCGAAGTGGCGGCCAATACCCAATATGAATCGTGGTCTGTCCGCTTTGAACCTGTCTATCCCTATCCAGGCGCTGGATTGGGAAGACCCTTTACCATTTTCTACAAGTACGATTTTTCCTTCCTGAACGATGCCTTTCGAAAAGCTCAAATGATGACTTCCCAGGCGCATCCAGGACTTTTTTCCTATCCTCAAGCAGGTCGCCGATTGAATGTGACCTTGCTGAAAAATACCCGTTTCCCAGATAACGCAGTGTTAAGTAGGATGTTGGGCGTTATTAGATGAAGTGGGTTATTTCCAGCCTTTTTCTCACTGTAGCGGCCCTTTTTTTTCAGCCTCTCACCGTCACAGTGGTCATCCCTTGTTATTACAAGCATGCTTGTTGTCTTCCCGAGTTGCTTCGCGCTTATGAAGCCCAGACAAGACGGCCCGATGAAGTGGTGATTTCCCTCTCAGAACCAGGCCGCGTAGCGCCAGAGCTTATCGCACAATTTGAGAGAGGCCCCTGGGCTTTTCCCGTCAAAGTCCTTCTCCACGAAGAAAAGCTCTCCGCTGGCGCCAACCGCAATCGCGCCTGCGAAGACGCCACGGGGGCCGTCATCTTATTTCAAGATGCGGACGACATTCCTCACCCCCAACGAGTAGAAGTAGTGTGCCACTTCTTTGAGGAGGACAAAGTCGATTTTCTCGTCCACTCGTTCGTCTATTCTGAAGATCCCCTTCCTCAAAACTATGATGCAACTCAGGTTGCGCACACCCCTTATGAAAAGGACACTTCGGAGAAAGTCTCTTATGGGAGTATAGCCCTTTCTCGGCGGGCAGCCCGCTGCATACACTGGAGATCTACATTTGGTCCGGGAGAAGACCTCGATTTCATGCATCGGGTCTTTCATAAATTCCCTCATGGACTCATCGTTGATGCGGCCTTGCTGACTTACCGGAATGAACTGTCCTCCTTTCGCCAGTGACCTCGGGGATCAAAAAAAATAACCACAGAGGCACGGAGAAAAAGGAGATAGCTAAAGAGGCGAGGGCCTTGCCCTCGCCCTCTGCACTCCTATGATTTGGGATTCAAAAGGGCCCAAGCCCTTTTGCTGAGCTCGAGGCAGAGCCGCGTCTCTGTGCTTATTTTTTCTTGCTCGAGAAGAGGTGACCTCAATTGAGCAACCTGCTACAATCGGGCTCATTTATGCAACGATGGCTTTATCTCTGTCTCGCTCTCAGCTCTCTCCTCTTTGCAGGGGAACCTCCCATCCGCAAGGTACGTTACGAGTTTTCCGCTGAGCCAATCGATGTAGTCATCCCTTGCGCCCCTAAAGATGCAAAAATGCTTCCCCTCTGTATCAACGGGATTCGCACTTACGGGAAAAATATCCGGAGGGTCATCGTCGTTTCGAGTCGGCCACTCACCGACCAAGCAGAGTGGTTTGACGAGGCAAAGTACCCATTTTCTAAAAACAGTTTGGCTAAGGAAATTTTCCACGGGGACCGCAAAGCCACGAAAAAATTTCTTAAGCAAAAAAACTGCCGTATAGGGTGGATTTTTCAACAGTTCCTCAAGCTGTACGCTCCTCTTGTGATTCCCGGAATCTCTTCGAATGTATTGGTTTTAGACGCGGATGTCATTTTTGTGCGCCCCGTAGAGTTTGTGAACGCCCAAGGGGGGCCCCTTTTCAATGTGGCTAATGAGTACTATCCCCCCTATTTTGAACACATGGCCAAAGTCCTTCCCGGCTTAGTTCGCGTCCATCCAGAGCACTCGGGAGTGGCTCACCACATGCTTTTTCAAAGGCCCATTTTAGAAGACTTTTTCCATCTCATCTCAGAAAAGCACCAACTTCCCGCTTGGAAAGCCCTTTGCCGCTCCGTCGATCGCGCGCTTGTCCGCGGGTGCACCCTATCTGAGTATGAGATGTACTTCAACTTTGCCCTCTTAAGGACAGACCAGGCAACGATACGCCCCCTTACCTTTTTGGATGTGTGGCCCTTAAAAAATATCGAAAAATACCAGGCTCGAGGATATGCGTACATCACTTCTCATAATTATGATTGCGGTCGCTAACTTTGCGTTTGCGGCCCCTCAATATGTGACCTACGACTTCAGCGGAGGGCGCTTGGGCGACTGCCTCATCACCTACCTCCATGCAAAATGGCTCGCCTATGAGAAGGGTGTCCCTCTCCTCTATAAACCCTTTGAGTACTCCTCTTTTTTAGTCCTCCATGACCGGGAACTGAGAAAAGTTCAGACAGCCTCAAAAAATATTTATAAGTGCCCCTATTTCCCTGAAAGTACTTGGGAGATGAAGAACCACCCGTTTTCAGGCTTTGCAGTAGACTGGAAAGATCCCGAGTTCCGAACAATCGTCCGAGAGCTGATCGCTCCCAAAGGCAAACTCGACTTGATCCGACCTCCAGAAAATGTCCGTGGTGTCGCTCTCCACGTGAGAGAGGGGGGAGGTTATGATGTAAACGGCTTTGCCTATTTCCCGACGAAATTCCCCCCTTTGAGCTTCTACATCGATGGGGTGAAGGCTGCGCTTGCTCAATTCCCCGGAGAACACCTCTACTGCCAGTTATTTACCGATGCCCTGGACCCTGCCGCTCTTATTACGAAAATCCGTCAGGAGCTCCCCCCAGATGCCTCTATCGAGTTTCACTACAGGGACAATAATAACGTCCATGACGCCAATGTGCTGGAAGACTTTTTCTCCCTTTTCGAGTTTGATATTCTGATCCGGCCCGCTTCAAACTTTAGCATTGTCCCCTCACTCATCTGCGATTATGCGATGGTGTATGCGGCCGAAGATTATGATGCAGAGCAAGGAAGGGTGGTAGTAAAAATGGAGCTGGCTCCATGAAGTGGCTCTTTATGTTGCTTGCCACCCTGCTCCATGCCGAGCCTTGTGTGGTTTTTATCCACATTGGCCCCGAACTACCCCCCTATTTGGGCACTGCTGTCGCGCAGGCGCGCCTATTTAATCCCCAGACCCCCATCTATGTCTTCGCCAATGAAGTGGCCCTTAAACACCCTCCTGAAGAGTTTTTGCAGAGCCGCGCTCTATCCGTTCCGTGTGAAAAGATCCCCAAAGGTTCTCTGCACCAAAAATTCTTAAAACAATCCAAGCTTGCTCCCGGACTTTGGATGCTGGCCACGGAGCGCTTTTTTTACCTGGCCGACTTGATGCAGGAGTATAAGTTAGGGGACGTCTTTCATTTAGAAACCGACGTGTTGCTCTATGTCGATCTAGAAACACTGCTCCCCACGTTTAAAAAACACTACACCCGAACGATGGGCGCGACCTTTGATAACGACGAGCGGTGCATTGCGGGGCTCTTTTATGTTCCCCATCTGCGCCCTCTCAATCACTTTTTGGAGTTTGTCGCGGAAAAGGCCAAGCAGCAATCCAACGGCAATGACATGTTCTTTTTGGGCCAGTTCAAAGAGAAATATCTGAAACAGTACATTGAGTCTCTCCCCATCATTATGCCCGAATATGCCGCGGAGCGCCCGTTGATCAGCGCGAATGGCCTAAAGGGATCTCGAGTGGAGGAGTTTACAAATCATTCGGTAGAGTTTAACTCCCTCTTTGATGCCGCAGCAATCGGGCAATATTTGGGAGGAGAATTCCATCGGAAAGAGCGAGGCTTTATCAATGAGAGCTGTATTTTCAGCCCCGCACATCTCCAGTTTGAATGGGAAAAAGATAGCCAAGGAAGAAAAGTTCCTTTCGCGCTCTATAAAGAAAAGCGGTGGAGAATCAATAATCTCCACATTCACAGCAAACACCTAAAGGAGTTTTATTCGAAATGAAAAATTGGCTATTGTCTCTTCTGGTCCCTGTATTTATTTTTGCTGTGCCCCTCCCCCCAAACAGGGCCGTTACCCCTCCCTTCATCTCTGGAGACGCATTCCGATCCTTTTGCGACTTTGCCTATGATGAATTGACCACTTCCATGGACCCAACCCAAGTCCAACCAGGCAATGCGGTGTTTGTAAAAACAGATTATGCAACACACTTCTTTGAAAAAGTGCATCCCAAGATTCTACATCCCTATGTTTTAGTCACCCATAATAGCGATGACGTAGCGCCAGGAGTGTGTGCAAAGTACTTGGATGATCCCAAATTGCTCGCCTGGTTTGCTCAAAACTACGATGGGACGCCCCATCCCAAAATGCACCCCATTCCCATTGGGATAGCCAATGCCTGTTGGGGTCACGGGAATGTGCAGACATTGGCCAAGGTCCAAGCGATGCCCCTGGCCAAAAAGCACTTGGCCTATATGAATATCGTCGTTCAGACTTTTCCCTCTGAACGGAAAGTTGTCTTCGACCACTTGGCGAAAAGAAACTACTGCCGCGTTGAAGAAAAGGTGTCCCACGAACCCTTCCTCAAAGCGATCGCCTCTTCTACTTTTGTGGTGAGCCCTCGAGGCAACGGGCTCGATACCCACCGCCTCTGGGAGGCATTGTATTTGGGAAGCATCCCGATTGTCAGAGCCTCTTCCATCGATCCCGTCTACGAAGGACTCCCCGTCCTCGTTGTGAAGGAATGGAGCGAGGTGTCAGAAGAATTATTGAACAACGCGAAGCGAGAGATGGGAAAAAAGAGCTGGCAAATGGAGAGGCTCTCTATCGATTATTGGATGAAACAGATCCGTGGCGTATATAGTAGTATAGAATCACCGCTACAGCTAGATTCATCCAAGCAAGAACGTTGAAGTTCTCTGCTGCACTGAAGTGAAAGACAGTTTCAAGGACGTAGAGGCATATAGCTGCTAAGAGAGCGAAAATGCAGCTCCAAAAATTCATGGCCCCAAAATTGCGTGCCCGATCCGCCGGCGCGCTGTGCTCTACAAGGAAAGCCTGCGCGGGGACAAGAAAAATCCCCGCCGTAATTCCTAAAACAATCAGCCACATCCCATTGATCCAAATAGGTTCTGGCACAAATGCTAGAAGCCAACAGCCGACAGAGACCATCCCAACACAAGGGGGAATGAGTCGGAGATCGAGCGTCATTTTCGAGGCGATCAAAGAACCAATCCCCATTCCTACCACGCTAAAAGCAAAGAAAAATCCCCCGATGTTAGGGTTTTCATGGAGGGTCTCAACTCCAAAGGGGATAATATTGATCTGTACAAAAGCTCCTAGAAATAAAAAATAGCTACAAACAAATGTAGATAAGATGAGGAAGGGGGTTTTGCGCATTTCAATGAAAGATTGATAGAGCTCGCGATAAATGAAAAGAGGTGGCTTTTTGTCTGGATTGGCCGCTTTGGTTTTCGGGATCCGAAAACTGAGATAGGTCTCTACAAGAGAAAGGGCGAAACAAACGGCAAACGTGAGGGGAAATGCGGAGGGAAATACAGTATTTAATAGAGCCGCAAAGAACGTTCCCAAGATGATACCAAAGAGGGTAAAGGCCGCTATATAGCTGTTGGCGAGCATGGTGTCTTTTGGGGTAATGAGTTCTGCAATGATCCCATATTTAGAGGGACCAAAAAGAGCGGCCAAGGTAGCCATGAGCACTAATAAGATGTAAGCGGTGTTTTCCCATTGTAAGGATGCGCAAACGACGGCGAGGAGAGTCACTCCGACTTGAAGCAGTCGCGTAATGCGAATTACGGTTGTCTTGCTCCAACCATCCCCAAAAATGCCCCCCAAGCTCGAAAATACGATAAAGGGAAGGAGAAATAATCCCCCGATCACAGTAGTGATGGTTGCGGTGTGAGTAATTCCATTGAGGTGAATGAGAAAAAAAACGGTAAGCAGCTTAAAGAGGTTTTCATTTAAAGCATCGAGAAATTGGACGATATTGAGAGTCCGAAACCCATTCTTCAGCATAGCCCGATCTATACAGGACCTACGAGCTCGATGTCTAGAAAATTAGTCTACTTCGTAGGGGGAAGAGGGGAGGCGCTTGCCATTCAAAGCGTTCCAGTAGGAGGTCATCTGACTTCCATCTGGATTTTGAACCACAATGCTGTAGACAGGGAGAAATACCTCTTTCGTCTCGCGGATCGCAAATTCATTGCCGAAGGCTGCCTGGGCAATCGATTTAATCTGAGAGGGGCGGTACCGTTTTTTGACCCGGAGGGCATGCTTGGTCGATTTGGTGACCAGCCATTGCTCCAACTTGGTCTCTGGGATCACCATCAAGCGGGGATTTTGCAAATGGAGCCGGTAGGTATTGCCGGTCTGGACAATCAGACTTTTCTTGCGGCAGCTATCGACCCACGTATCGAGAACATTGTTTTCGATATTGAGGAATTTTGAAAGCCCATCCCGATCCCAAGATCCCCCGCGAGAGGCGAGGGCATTGATGATTCTAAACTCTTGGCGAGTCGCATTCGATGCGATGCAGTCGGTAAAGCCGTGAGTCTTTTCCCACGTGCCCGTATTGATGACCATCTCCCCATCGCAAAGACCCCAAAGAATCAACCCCTCCCCCGTCTTATCTTGGGAACGAAGGTACTTGACGTCCATCATGAGATAGGGGACAAATTTAAGGGTGGGATCTAAGAAAACATGGTCATTGTCTTTGAGCAACTCTTTCCGGTGGGCATCCATGATACTTTCAGCAGAGTAGCGCACCTCAAGAGTCTGAAAGGTCCCCGAGCTTAAGAAATCTTCCACCTTGGAGCGAAAGCCTGGAAAGTAAATCCAGGACCAAAAGCCACCCAGACCAAGAACCACACACCCGAGTAATATCGTAACCCATCTCATAGCAATTCCCTTTTAATCTAAAGCGATTTTATACGCAAATTAGTCTTTCATGGAGAGAAGGAACTCGGCATTGGAAGCGGTTTTTTTCAGTCGAGTAGACAGCAGATTCATCGCGTCGACCGGAGTTAAATCTGCAAGCCCTTGGCGCAGGAGGTAGATCTTTTCCAGCTCTGCGGGGTGATAGAGCAGTTCCTCTTTACGAGTTCCGCTCTTGATGAGATCAATCGCTGGGTACATCCGTCGGTCGGCCAATCTTCGATCCAAGACGAGCTCCATGTTGCCGGTACCCTTAAACTCTTCGAAGATCACCTCATCCATACGAGAACCGGTATCGATCAAGGCGGTCGCAATGATCGTTAAAGAGCCCCCTTGTTCCACATTGCGAGCGGCTCCAAAGAATCTCTTCGGCTTATGCAGGGCATTCGCATCAACCCCTCCTGAGAGGATTTTTCCTGAGTGGGGCTGGACTGTGTTATAGGCGCGAGCCAAACGGGTGATGTTGTCGAGCAAGATCACGACATCGTGGCCACATTCGACCATGCGGCGGGCTTTTTCGATGGCCATCTCGGCGATCTGGACGTGTCTTTCGGGCGGCTCGTCAAATGTAGAAGCGGTCACTTCCCCTTTGACTGTCCGGACCATATCGGTCACCTCTTCCGGTCTTTCGTCGATGAGCAAGACCATCAAGAGAACTTCGGGGTTATTGGTCTCGATCGCGTTGGCGATGTTTTGCATCAGGACCGTTTTTCCCGACTTCGGAGGAGCGACGATAAGACCCCGTTGCCCTTTTCCAATCGGGGAGGCCAGATCGAGAACGCGCATGGAGATCTTTTCTCGAGAGGTCTCCATCACGAGACGCTTATTGGGATAGAGGGGGGTGAGGTTTTCAAAGAGGACTCGGTCGCGTACCTCTTCTAAACTTTTATGGTTGATCCGCTCGACTTTGACCATCGCAAAGTATTTTTCTTTGTCTTTCGGCGCGCGAATCGTTCCATAGAGGGTATCCCCTTTGCGCAGTTCAAAACGGCGAATCTGAATAGGAGAGACGTAAATATCTTCCGCAGAAGGGAGGTAGTTGTAGTTCGGGGAGCGGAGGAATCAAAATCCATCGGGCAGGACCTCTAAAACGCCCTCTCCGTAGAGCACTTCATTGGGTTTTTCAGAGATCGTCTTGACGATCTCAAATACGATGCCCGATTTGGGGAGACCTCCCACATGTTTCAGACCTATATTGCGAGCATATTGCTGCAGTTGATCGATATTCATCCGCTGAAGATCGGATACCTTAACTACGGCCTCGAAGGGGACTTGTGGCTCTGCGTCTGGTGTTTTTGCGTCGGTGAATTGGTCTTGGTTCATGGAAAAGTTATGCTCCCGTTAGATGGATGATGCGGTTCAAAGATAGGACCTCTTTGCGTAAGTCGGACAGAGAACCTTTGTTTTGGATAATGTAGTCGGCTCGTTTTGCTTTTTCTTTTGGAGAGAGTTGTCGGAGACGTCTAAGATCATATTCTGTTGATTCGTACCCTGCTTGCTCAAAGCGGCTCCGAGATGACTCTTCGTCGCTGAGCACAGCTACTGTTATATCGTAGAAGGAAGAGGCCCCAATTTCAAACAAGAGAGGGATTTCCACTACAAACGAGGTGTATTTCTCATCCTTAACCGCCGAGTAGAGTTCCTCGATCCTACGAAGAACCACTGGATGAATCAGTTGCTCTAGCTGTCGAAGGCGCTCTGGATCATGGAATACCCTCTCCGCAAGCAGTCTGCGATCCAACTTCCCATTTTTAACAAGGTCTGAGCCGAAGGAACGGATGATTTGCTGGCCGAGGTCGGTTTCTGGCGTTAAGAGTTCGTGGACTATGGCATCCGCACTGACCACAAAGGCCCCCAGCTCCTTAAAGAGCTGGCAAACGGAGGTTTTTCCACTCGCTACCCCACCTGTGATAGCAATTTTCTTCAAATCTAGCATTCTCCCCAATTTTTGCCAACAGCGATCTTTACCTCAATCGGCACATTGAGCTTGAGCACATGTTCCATTTTATTTTTGACAAGGCGCCGGAACGCATCCTCCTCTCCATGAGGAATCTCAAAGACCAGTTCGTCATGAATCTGCAGGAGCATCCTCCCCTCGAGCTTTTTCTCCCGAATGGCTCCATCGATCTCGATCATGGCCAATTTAATCAAGTCGGCCGCCGTCCCTTGGAGGGGGGTGTTCACCGCAAGCCTTTCGGCCGCAGCCCTTACGGAGGGGTTTTTATTGCTGAGTTCAGGAATCGGTCTTAGGCGGCCGGTGAGGGTGCGCGAGAGACCTGTTTTTCGCGCCGACTCCTTGCAAAATTCGAGGTAATCGAGGACGCGGGGGTATCTTTCAAAATAAGTTTTTATAAAATTGGAAGCTTCTTTGTGGGAGATGTGGAGCTGTTTGGAG
>CAIVVG010000014.1 GCA_903909295.1 uncultured Chlamydiae bacterium | reverse complement strand
GCTTCATCCCATCGAGAAAGGCAGCTCTCGCCAAAATAGAAGCTCCCGCTACTACGATGTCTTCTTCGCCCCGCACCCTTTGTTCTAGGTGGACGTCGAGCTTCTTGGATTTCAGGGCCTGTTCAACTAACCCCTTATCGGCAAACTGGTCCAAGATCGCCTCCTTGCAGCCGCTCTTTGCCGAGACATCCCCCAAAGCAGCCACGTGAGCCCAGCCCATGAGCCGATTGAGGTTTTTGAACTTGCTGTAGAGTTCATTGTACTTTGCGGGGAAGAGACGAATGACGGTGTAGAGACACGCTTCCCGAATTTGAGGAGCTATTTTCAAAATCGTGGCGTCGGAAAAAGTTTTGCTATCGCGCACACCCAGCGCTTGGAGCTTTTTGATCCCATCGCCATCCGCGTGGAGAGCCGCAATGCAGAGCGGCCCAAAATAATCGCCCTTACCCGCTTCGTCCATTCCAATCCGAGGCATAAGATTCATGCCCACTTCAGGATGTGAGAATTTAAACTGCTTCAACACCTCAGGCTCTAGGTAAAATTCGATGAAGTCGTCCATCTCTTTCCCCTGAACGGTGATTTTTCCAGATTCATACAAGGTGCAAGAGACGCCCGGCTTCTTCCCTGAGAAGAGAGTGTAAGGGGGACGGGACATAGCGAACCCCTGCCCCTTGAGATCCTGTTCGATCTTGGCGGCGAGCGCCACATCAATTTGAGCGGTGAAACAAGAAACTTTGGCCATCCGCCGGAGTATAGCTCACAAGAGCGCTTTTTTCAATCCCCGGCATTCGAATTTAATGGCCCGAGGGGCAAAGTTACGGTTTTGAGAAAATGCGAGCCGTGTTCTGATAGTTGATGAGCTGGATCGATCCGATTTTTTGCTCCTGCTTACCGGCATAGATCAGATACCCCCGTGGGGCTCGATCTCCCACTAATGCTTGGAAAAATTCAAGCTTCTCGAGGAATTCCCCGTGGTAGGTTTGCGAAGACTTGATCTCGATCGGGATGAGTTCATTACCTTGCTTGAAAATGACATCGATTTCATTCTTCTGGGTGTCTCGGTAGTAGTAGAGATTGGGCTCTAGTCCCTGGCTTAAGCGCTCTTTTAAGAGCTCTAAAATAACCAGGTTTTCAACCAAATGCCCTCTCAGAGGGTCCCTTCTCATTTGCGTCTCAGTTTCAATCCCCAAAAGGGCACTTGCGAGACCCACGTCAGTGAAAAAAATCTTCGGGGACTTGATGATTCGTTTGCCAAAATTTTCAAAGTAGGGTTGCAGGCGAAAGAGGACAAAAGAGGCCTCTAACATCGAAATCCACTCTTTGACCGTATGAGAGGAAACCCCCACTTCTCCACCGATCGCTTCCATATTGAGAATTTGCCCGATCCTTCCAGCACAAATGCGAACAAACCTTTCAAACTGAACCAAATCTTTGACATTGATCAATTGACGGAGATCCTTTTCCACATACGTTTGGAAATAGTTGCGATAGGCTTTTGTGGGGTCAAGGTTGTCTCTATAGATACGAGGGTACCCACCTCGGATCAATGCCTCATCAAGCGAGGGAGAAATACCCGCTTCTGAGAGCTCTTTAAGACTCATAGGCAAGAGAGTCAAAAGAGCTGTGCGCCCCGCTAGCGATTGACTAATCGCCTGATGCAGCTCGAGCTGATGGCTTCCCGTCAGAATGAAGAGCCCTTTTTGGTCCTTTTCATCGACGATAGTCTGTATATAAGAGAGGAGTAAGGGAACTCGTTGAATTTCGTCAAAGATTGCCCCATCCGGATACCGATCTAAAAACCCTCTCGGATCATCATTCGCAAGCGCCCTAGTATCAGGGTCTTCCAGGTTTGCATAAGCCTTTTGAGGAAAGGTCTGCCGAACCAGAGTTGTCTTACCCGATTGCCTCGGCCCCAGTATTGTAACAACTGGATAGCCATCTGCAAGTGCTTGTAACTCAGGCTCTAAATCTCTTTTAAACACGGCTCTCCGTACAATCTGAAGTTGAACTTCATTTTATACAAATCTCCATTTAAAAAACAAGTCGACCGCCGATTTGACAAAGATTTTTTTCATCCATAGTCCATGCACAGCGATAATGGTCTTGGGTGGAATTGGGGAAGGTGATAACATCGGTCTGAAGTGTGGAGGATCCAGATGAATGAGAGTCTAAAATTGATGGGCGATCGGTTTCGCGCGAAGAGGGAAGAGATGAGTCTTTCTCTCAAAGAGGTGGAGAATGCGACTTCCATTCGGATTCAGTATCTCCAGGCGATCGAAGAGGGGAGAGTGAGCCATGTTCTGTCGAATGTCTACGCGCTCGGGTTCATTCGGCAATATCTCAACTTCTTGGGGCTCGACATGGAAAAAACACAAAAAGAATTCCCCGAAGCATTCCGGATGATGCCAGAAAAACAAGATTTCGCTTATGGCATCGGCACTCTCGAAGCGCGCGGCAGTCCTCATGGAGGCATTCGCTGGGTCCCGAATTTGATGTGGGGTTCCCTTTTTGTTTTGCTGGTGATTGGCATGTGGTATTTTGCTAAATTTGTAGGTGCATTTTAATTCTCCTTTATTTAAGGTGGGGGCATGGACTCTGTGGGAGACTACACTCTACTCAAAGAACTGGGACGGGGGGCGTTTGGCCCTGTCTATCTCGCCGAACACCGTTTTATCAAGCGGCAGTTTGCTCTAAAAATGTTACCAGAAGAAGTCTGCTCGGATCCCGCTTTTGTCCGGAGATTTGAAGCGCAAATCGCCGAAATTTCAGCGCTCGATCATCCCCATATTGTCAAAATTCACAACGTCTCTTCGAGTGAGGGGCGTTACTTCATCATCACCGATTCGATTGTCGATTCGTTTGGGGAGGCGATGCATTTGGAGCGCTATCTCGATCTCAAGGGGCGTTCGCTTGGGGAAGAGGACTGGACCGATTTGCTCAGTCAGGTGGCCTCTGCTCTCGACTACGCGCACGAGGCGGGTGTCACGCACGGCGCCCTCAAATTGTCCAATATCCTTGTCTTAGCCGATACAAAGGGGGTCAAACTGGTCCTCTCCGATTTCGGTCTGACCCGTCTCCTCGGTGAGGGACTCTATTTTACACGCCTTTGCCAAGAGGCATCTCAAGGGTTGCTTCCCCCTCATGTACGTCGCCGGTTTGTGCGCGATTTTGCGTTCCTCGCTCCGGAACAAAAAGAGATGGAAACAGAAATTTCTCCCCGAGTTGATGCCTATGCATTTGGCGTCTTGGCCTACTATCTCATCCATAAAAGAGTCCCAGAAGGGTGTCCGTCGCGCCTCTCTGCAGAGACGCAGGGCAATTGGGACTTATTTGTAAATCGATGCTTGCAATTCAACCCCCATGTGCGCCCCCAAAAGCTCAAGATCGCAATGGAAGAGTACCTGCGCGCGCCGCAAACGGTCGGCAAAGAGATGCACTCTTTAGGTGAAATGGAGTCCAAGGTCGATGCCATCCAGCAGATGGCGTTTGAGTTTCCCCACAAAGTCGAAGCAGTGGCAATTGTAGAGGAACGTCTGAAGCCTGTTTTAAAGCCTCAAGAGATCGCACGGCCCGAATACGAACCCGATCCCGGCGCCATTTTCCAAAGAGACTCCCACGTATCTCACTACTCACCTAAGGCCGTCGAAGAGAGAGAAATTGAGCCCCTCTTAACGGAGATGATCGTCATCCCCGGCGGCACCTATTTCCGCGGCAGCAATGAAGGGGCTCGCGATGAAATGCCCCGCCATCCGGTCCACCTCTCTAGTTTTGCCATCGACGTCCACCCGATTACCAACGAGCAGTTTGTCCGCTTTCTTCAGGCGATGGGCGGGGAAAAAGACCACAATAACAACGACATCATCCGCCTTCGGGACGCTCGGATCAAGCGGGTAGCGGGGAAGCTGACCACTGAGTCGGGCTATGGAAAACACCCCGTTATTGGCGTCACCTGGTACGGAGCTGTCGCTTATGCAAAATGGGTAGGCAAGAGACTCCCTACAGAAGCTGAGTGGGAAGCGGCCAGCTCAGGTGGCGGGGAGAATTATATGTTCCCCTCTGGAGCAGAGATCGACCGGACCCAAGCCAACTTCTTCAGCTCCGATACGACACCCGTTCTGAGCTATCCCCCCAACGCCTTCGGTCTCTACGACATGGCTGGGAATGTGTATGAGTGGTGCCAAGACTGGTACGCTTATAACTACTACGATGCATCGGCGCTCGAGCCCAATAACCCTCAAGGCCCCCCGCAAGGCGTCTACCGCGTCGTCCGCGGCGGTTGCTGGAAGAGCTTGAAAGAGGATCTCCGCTGCTCTCACCGCAATCGCAATAACCCCGGCGCTGTCAACCGAACCTACGGCTTCCGCTGCGTCGCCGACGTTTCTTAGAGGGTGTTCTGTAAAAAAATTTTGATCGATTTTTCGGTTCTT
>CAIVVG010000013.1 GCA_903909295.1 uncultured Chlamydiae bacterium | reverse complement strand
GGACTCTGGATTTCTGCCAAGAAGTTTGGATAAGTCGAAACGGCGATGTCCTCGAGCTGTCCGCTCAACCGAGATCTTTCCTGCTCGTTCCCATCTTCGCAGCGTGTCTTGCGACACGCCTAAGTGTTTGGCTGCAAACACAATACTGGCTTGCATGGAAAGAGATTCTATGCATTTTGCACAGAATTGTCAAGATTTTCTTAGATTTCTTGCAGCAGTTGGCAACCCTTTTAATCCCGGCAAGGGAGGGAACTCCCTTGCAACCCACATGGGTTTGCAAAGGGCTTAGAGGGTGTACTAAAAAATTAGGTTTTAGTACACCCTCTAAGCCCTTTGCCGAGGTATTAAGGAGCGGAGCTCCTTTGTCTCTGCAGCAATAACTTGGCTGACTCACCGTTCAGATCGCACACAGTCCCCTCGCATGGCCCGAACTCGACCCGCACAGCAAGCACCTCTCCCACGATCATTTCGCGGTACTTCTCAAAGCACTTTTGCACATAGTTACTGCTCTCTAACACAATCGCAATCCGGTCGGTCACTTCAAAGTCCATTTCCCTGCGCATTGTATTGATCTTATTGACCAGTTCTCGAGCCATCCCCTCTTCCAACAGCTCTTCATTCAACGCTGTATCGAGGACCACGGTCAGCTCCCCTGCGTTGCCTGCAGCAAGCCCCTCTTTGACCTTCCGCTCGACTTGTACATCGGCAGAGCCCAATTCAAAGCGCTCCCCCTCGATCTCCAGGACGAGCCCCTTGCCAGATGCAATCTGCTGGATCTGAGCTCTTGTAAATTGCTCAATCAGCTTCTTCGCCTGCGGCATCCACTTCCCAATTTTTTTCCCTAAAACGGGAAAATTTGGCTTAGCGAGCCACTGGACAAATTCGGCCTCATTGCTGCTCAGCAAGATCTCTTTGACATTCAGCTCATCCGCAATCAACTGCTTTTGTTTTTCCAGAGCCGCCAACAACTCCAAATTAGCCGTCACCAAGTGAGCCTTGAAAAGAGGTTGACGCACCTTCAGCTTGTGCTCCTTGCGCAAAGCATGCCCCAAACTCACTGCAGCTTGAGCCGCTTCCACCTCTTTTTCCAACGCCTCATCCCGCACAGTGGGCTGGTAAGTGGGGAAGTCGGACAAATGGACCGAATCGGGCATCCCCGGAGTTTTTAACTCCTGATAAATGGCCTCACTTAAGAACGGGATAAAAGGGGCCGCGATCTGAGAAACCTGTAGCAAGGCGGTGTAGAGCGCGCTAAACGCCTCCCGCCGATCCGCTGAATCCTCATCCGACCAAAAACGGCTCCGAGAACGGCGAATGTACCAGTTCGTCAACTGATCGATGAATCCAACCAACGGCTCGACCGCTCGATTCAGGTCATAAGCCTCCATCCCCGCCTCCACTTCCAAGAGAAGTTTTTGTACCCGAGATAAAAGCCAACGATCCATCAATGCCTGCGGAGCCGCAATCACCGGTTTCCAGTGATAGATCTTCGCATAGGTCGCAAAGAAGACAAAAGAGTTCCAAAGAGGGATCAGCGCTTGGCGCAAAACATGCTCCACCCCCTTTTCTGAAAAACGGAGATCCTCCGCCTTGACAGCAGGACTGCCCAGCATGTAGAGCCGGATCGCATCCGCCCCAAATTGGTTGATCACCTTTTCAGGATCCGGGTAGTTCTTGAGCCGCTTGGACATCTTGTTGCCATCCTCGGCCAAAATGATCCCATTGACGATCACGTTTTTAAAGGCAGGCTTCTTAAAGAGCGCCGCACCCAACACCGTCAACGTATAAAACCACCCCCGCGTCTGATCGAGCCCCTCTGCGATAAAGTCAGCCGGAAAACTCTCCTCAAACTCTTTTTTATTCTCGAACGGATAGTGATTTTGCGCATAAGGCATCGACCCAGACTCAAACCAACAGTCAAACACCTCAGGAATCCGGCGGAACGTCTGCCGATCGTGTACAAACGTCAGCTCGTCGATGTGATGCCGATGCAAGTCGTCGATCTTTTTGCCCGTGAGTTTTTCCAATTCTGCAACACTCCCGATGGCGATGCAGTCCCCTTTTTCGCTCCGCCAAAGAGGGATCGGAGTCCCCCAGTAACGGTTCCGGCTAATCGCCCAATCCCGCGCATTTTCCAGCCACTTGCCAAAACGCCCCTCTTTGATGTGTTCGGGCATCCAGTGAATTTGGCTATTGGCAGCAAAAAGCCGCTCCTTGATTTTTTCCACAGCGACAAACCACGTGCGCACCGCCTTGTAGATCAGCGGCGTATCAGAGCGCCAGCAAAACGGGTAGCGATGGCGAATCGTTCCCTGATAAAAGAGCTTCCCCTGTTTCTTGAGTTCCCGAATGATCTCCTTATCGGCATCCTTCACGAGCTGCCCCTCAAAAGGAGGAACTTCTTTTGTAAAGTGCCCATTGCTATCGACCGGACAGACCAGTTCAATCCCCTCTCGCTGACAGACAAAAAAGTCCATCTCGCCAAAGGCAGGCGCCGCGTGGACAACCCCCGTTCCATCCTCAATCGACACAAACTCATCCGTCAAGACCCGGAACGCCCCCTGCTGCCCTGCAAAGAACGGAAACAGCGGTCGATATTTTGTATTTTTAAGCGTGCCTCCAGCAAACTCTTCGAGCACCTTGACCCCATCGGGAAATTGAGCTTGCAACCTCCCTTCAGCCAAAATGTACCTCTTACCCGTCTTCGGATCTTCCACCTTCACGTAGACCAACTTCGGATGGACAATCAGAGCCAAGTTCGAAGGGAGCGTCCAAGGAGTCGTCGTCCAAGCGAGAAAATAGGTCCCCGGCTCCTCTTCCATCTCAAACATCAATGTTACGGAAGGGTCATCCACATCCTTGTAGTTCAAGTTCGCCTCAAAGTTGGAAATCGGCGTCCCCAACTTCATCGAAAACGGCATTACCTTGAACCCCTCATAGATCAGGTCCTGTTTATATAGCTCCTGGAACACCCACCAGACCGACTCCATGAAACTCCGATCCATCGTCCGATAGGTATTGTTGAAATCGACCCAGCGTCCCATCCGGTCCACTGTCTTCTTCCACTCCCCCGTATACCGAAGGACAATACTGCGGCATTCCTCATTGAACGCCCCAATCCCGAACTGCTCGATCGCCGCAGCCCCCGACAGCTCCTTGGCTTTCTCAATCTCATTTTCCACTGGAAGGCCATGGCAGTCCCACCCGAAACGGCGAGGGACACAAAACCCCCGCATCGTCTTATAGCGAGGGACCACATCCTTGATCGTCCCCGCCAGGAGGTGCCCATAGTGAGGCAGCCCCGTCGCGAACGGGGGGCCATCGTAGAACGAGAAAAGGGGCTTCCCCCGCTTCTCCTCGACCGACCGCTCAAAAATCTTCCCCTCCTGCCATAGACGCAGGACCCTTATTTCCCTCTCGGGAAAGCTCTCATTGGACTGAAATTGAAACATTGCTTAAGCCCCCAAAACAGAAGATGTTATCAAAAAAAGGCTAAATGTGCTACAATATAGTTATATATGCTTCCCCCAGAGAGGGCATGAAGGTTTCGTGCCTTCCCTGGGGGTGTCCCGGTTTCGACTTAGGGGTAAAGCATAGGTGGCATGTAGAGGATGATCGGTTGGCCTCTTAAATCATCCGATTAAAAAAATAAACGACGAATCTTACGAAACGTTGGCAGCTGCGGCTTAACAGCCTAAGTTACCCGGTAAGCCAGAATCAGACCGAGAGTTCTGGATTTTTACCGTCATACATCTGGGTATGAACCCTGCCCTCGTGGACATTCTAGGCAGGAGTTCGAGATAGAGATAGTCCGATCGATCTCAAGCGTAAGAGCCTTTCGGCAGGATCGAGATAATTTTAAGGCTCTAAACATGTAGTCACTTATGTGGCGTCTGCTAAGGACGAGAGTTCAATTCTCTCCACCTCCATTCAATTTTAAGGCTTCAGTTTTGCGACTGAAGCCTTTTGTTTTTAGTGACATACAACACAAAATTCACACCAGAAAATTCAGCTGTGTAAAGCTCAATTACGCAGTATTTACGCACTAGACTGGATGAAACTACAGTAAAAACTGCTTCGAAAAAGCTTAGAGTTGCACTACGGTTGGCAGAATTTCTTTAAACTTGTGAGGTTGGGAAATTTCGATATCCTTTAGAAAAGCTTCTTTATCCAAAGCATTCATATGAGGAAATAATACTCGAAGCATATCGATCATCTCCTGCGGGGTCAGGATTTGATAAGTTGAGTCTTCAACAAGCCGCAATTCTTCATCCGAATAAAACCTTTGCAACTCGGGCAAAATTTTCGTTTCTTCCTCATGAAGGTGGAGCAGGTTATTGCCTACAAACTTACGAAAGGTTAAGTAAAGCTGATAACCTATTTCGACCTTTCTATCTTGATCTTCTTCACGTATTGCCGCACTGAACAAAGAATCGATTTCTGGAAATGCTGCATCCATTTCTTCGTGCTGATCATGAGCAAGAAGATGCACCGTTGACCCCTTCTTTTCGAGCAATGAATGTAGCTTTTCTTCTTCATACTCTGCATGCCCCTGCAACATGCCAGAAAGATCAGCCCACTCCGCCTTAGCCTCTTCAATCTCTGCATTTTTACGAAAATCAGTTTTAGCAATCAGCCTTTCAAGATTATTCAAAGCTGCACTAACATATTTATGTTCTCTATAGAATTTTACTCTCATTTCTTACCTCTTTAAATTAATTTATTAGCCATTCACTTCAGTGATATATCTAGACAAAACCCTCTTCCTTATCTCCTCTAACGGATAATCAGAAGGACCAAGCATGTATTCCAACGAAATACCTTGTAAAAGTGACCTCATATAAGTCGCTTCCATGTCTGGATCGGAAAACCCAAGCTCTAAAAACAACTGCCTTTCCATTTGAAATATTTTTGCAAACTGTTCCTCATATTTCTGCATCGCTTCATGGATCGCTGCGACACCATCCTCGGTCAAATAAAGCATATTGATAAATCTGAGCTTTTCCGTTTTACTTCTAAGCTCGCCTAAAACAAAATCCACTAGAAATATAAGCCGTTCTTTTGGGTTTGCGATCTCTTTCATCCCTTCTGCAAGAGGGAAAAAATCTTCCAGTCTTTTT
>CAIVVG010000012.1 GCA_903909295.1 uncultured Chlamydiae bacterium | reverse complement strand
GTCTAGATCGTGGTAAACAATTTTTTCGTGCGAAAACCCGAGCCCACGCTCTATCATCTTCAATATCAAAACATTAACACTCGTTCGCAGCCTTTTCGACTCTTGTTTTAAAAGAGTCATTACTTCCGAAGGAATGCCCCTGAGGTTAAAATTGGACGCAGACATCTTAAACCTACCTTTCTATCATACCATTATGGTATCTAAAAATGGTATTATTTTTCAACCCCCCCCCCATCACCGAACCAGCGGTTCCCACTGAAAAGTGGGAGCCGCTGTATTTTTTGCACACCATGTTCAAAAAAATGCTTTTACTTTACAATGCTCCCTTTTCAACGCACGGAGGCTTGATGAACCCTACCCCCCCAACAACAGAACGTCTCTTGAATTTCGATGAGGCGCCCACGACCCACAACAATGCTCCCCCGGCATCTCGGTGGAATTATGCGATTCCGGTGTGTGGAGGAGTGTGCTTTGTGACGATGCTTGTGTCGGGAGCAATCTACTTGGACACATCTGACGAACGAGTGAAAAAGGCGCTCGTGATTTCAGGGGCCGGATACGGTGCGACGGTGGCGCTTGCATTTGGGGTCACCATGGCGAAGGTGTGCCGGAATGCGGGCTCTCGGTGGGCCACCCTTAAGGAGTCTTTTCAACGATGTACGCCAGAGGGGCTTTTGGGCAACACGCTCCTCCCCGTCACCTTTTGTTGCAGGGTGAAGTGCCCGGAGGAAAAGAGGCCATCGTCTGCCTAGCTCTTCTCGCGCAATGAGTAGAGGGAGACGAGGCGGGCGACGAGGATGGCGATGTAGAACTGGCCGAAGAGCCCTTCGATGACGGAGGCGGTTTGGGCGGCATCCGACATGGCGGTGATGTCGCCGTAGCCGATTTGCAAGATAGTGGTAAAGCTATAGTAGATCATTTGCGAGAGGTAGCGGGTATGGTCGAGGGCTGTGAGGTCGGGGAGATGAGCGAACGCAAAAGCCCCGGGATGGATATACCCGATGAGGTAGTAGAGATAGGCAAAGGTAAATGAGATCATGAAGTAGGCGCAGACGACCCCTTTTAATGAGTCGGCGGTCACTTGCCAGCGGAGGACGTCGCGGATCACTGTGATGGTCATCAGGGTCAAAAAAGTGAGCGTGAGGAGGGCATTCGCAATGAAGATAGGCTCTCGGACGATGAAGAGGTCGACCCAGCTGAGCGCGATGGTGGGGATGGCTAAGATGAGGGCGAGGGCTCTGAACTTTGCGGTGCGGTGGACGTTGAAAATGGTCGAGAGGAGTGCGAGGGTGAGGAAAAACTTCCAGACTGCGTGGTAGGAGGTGTCTTGCTGGTCGGGGCGGATGGCCAGAAGGATGATTAAACAGGCGAGCAGGATATTGTAGTACCCGCTCATAAACGATTTGATCTTATGCATCTTTTAGTGCTCCCAATGTAAAACGTCTCGGATTACGGACCATCTGGGGGGTGGAGTGGAGATGTCTTCCCCTTTGATCCAGTATTGTTCCATTCTTTTTTTAAACCCCGATTGCTCTTTTAAACTGAGCCAATTGTTCAAAAAAGAGGCCCAGTTGAGCGATCCTTCTCGAATGGGATAGGCAAAGTACCGTTTGCCGATCTGGTCTCCATAGTCTGCTACGACAAATTCGGGATGGGAAAGGCACCAGACAAACCCAGGTATTTTGGACCAGACCCAGGCATCGGCTTTGCCTTGAAGCAAGTCTTCTTCGATGCTAAACCCGTCGACAGCTACGGCCAGGGGGAAGTGGCGATCTCGGACTGAACGGTATCCCCCCACAGCGCCAATGCGGATTCCCGTCGTGTTGACTACTTTGTAGAGGTCTTCAAAAAGGGCTTTATTGCTAAGGCGGGTGACCAAGACATTTTCTTGTTCTGTGTAAGGGTGGGTAAAGTCCATCGTTTTGAGGCGCAGTTCATTCATCAAAATAGCAGCCATGGCGATATCATAGGCGCCGCTATTGATCTCTTTTTGGAGATTGTTGATGACGAGCGGGACGAATTCAATTTTGCAATCGAGATCTTTTGCGAGTTCGTAAGCGTAGGCGACGTCATATCCAACGAGTTCATTTTCTACATTCCAGTAGCAATAAGGGATATTCGTCGGGTCATATCCGACGCGCAAGATCCCCGATTCGAGGACTTGCGCCAGCACATCTCCTCCCACCTCGCGGGAAGGGTGGTGTGCTAAAAACTTTGCTGGAACAGGATTGGGAATCACATCGGAGATTTTGAGGTCGAGGTACTGATCCTGGTAATTGTCTTCCAGGTGAATCCCCTGTTTAATTGCGAGGGTCGCCACCGCGAATAGTACAACCCCGAGGCCCAAATGGGTCCCTATCTGCTTCCGCTTGAATTCCAAAAGTCCATAGTAGCTATAGATCACCAAGATGACCAAAGTGAGGACGCTGGCGACGCTGAGGAGCACTTGGACGTTGAGGGTGAGGGCCAGCGTTTGGCTAAAGAGATCAATTGCCTCATCGGGCAACGAGAGCTGATGGATCAAAAAGGTCACCGCATTGACCGAGGTAGCAGAAGATCCGATCGACATCGGGATGCTGAGCAAGGTCACGAGGGTTTTTTCCGACTCGGTAAAGGGGTGGCGGTAGTAAAACGAGAGGAACAGGACAAAAAAGAGCATGAGGCTATTGCCAATTTGGCCAAAGGTATAGCAGAGTGGCATCACCGTCTGGGACATCCCGTGAAAATGGGGGTCTCCGTTCGCATGTTTTGCCCCGAGCTCTTTCATGTACTTATTGATAAAAGGGAGGGCGATGGTGGGGAGTCCCGTCGCAAAGGGAAGCAAGCAAACAGTCCGAAAAGCGACCAGAACTTCTTTGTAAGTCAAAGGGGTCAAGCTCGAGAGGAGCGCTGGAAGAATCCAAAAAATGACGAAGGCTGAAATACCGAGAAAGGAAAAAACATAAAACTGCAGCGCGACGAGGTTTTCAAAGCGGACTGTCCCGCTGGCGACTGCAATGTGGGCGAAGATCCCAATCGGAGATAAAATCGCGAGCCACTTGAAGATTTTTTCAATGAGCTGATTGGTCCCCTCGAGCAAAGAGAGGAGGGGCTCTTTTTTCTCCAAATGCATCAGAGCGACCCCCAAAATCAGCCCCAGTACGGCGATCGCCGGAACGATGTTATTGGCCAGGTCGTAGAACGGATTTTCGGGAACAATATAGCTGAGAAAGTTTCTCGCGAGCGCGCTATCCTCCCCGCCGCTTCCGATAAACGTCACCGCACTCGGAGGAATCATCAAACTGAGGAGGTAAATCAAGGCGAGCATAATGCCCCAAAGCGCAGTCCAAT
>CAIVVG010000011.1 GCA_903909295.1 uncultured Chlamydiae bacterium | reverse complement strand
GGCGTTAAGAAAGAGGAGGAGAAAAGAAAGAGCTTCCGGAGCTTCAATCATCTGAGATTCTAGTTGATGATAGAGACGGAGCAAATCTTTAGGGCGATATTTTTTTGCGTAACGCTCTATCGTTGAGTAACAAAGTTTTTTTCCGTCGGAAAAAAGAAGAGGGCCAAATTTCTGTTCAAGAGGCTGCAAGAATGAATCGAATAAATACTTCCGTGCAATAGCAGGTGGCGCATGGGATAGAAAATGCAAGGCTTGTTCTGGATGTGTTGCAAAGAGGGTGGTTAGAAAAGGGGCTTCAAATTCAGGGGTTAGAGAGAGGAGTTCAAAAAAAATGGGGATCGAGATCCTCGCGATTGCTTCTAGAGAGGTCGGGTCGGGTTTTTCCTTATAGAGGCGAACAATTTGTTTGATCGGCACCTTGCCACAAAGCTCTTTTAAAGAGGGCTCCGGTTCTAATACCGGAGGGGCTCTTTTTTTCCCGTTAAAGAAGTCGAGAAGAGAGGGATTTGGATGAGAGAAGATTTTCTGGAAAGGAGATAGCAAAGGATGAGAAGCTGCATTTTCTGGGTCTAGTTCTTGAACAGGGAAGCGAATGAAAAGATAATTATTGCTGGGGATTCCCAGTTCTTCTCTATCTACTGAAAAAAATACCGCTTCTCGAGTCGGCATCTCAAGAGGATCGTGGGCGCGAAGATAGAGATAATATTGCGCATATTGAGGGAAGGAACTCTGTTCTTCAGGGGTGTAATCGCGTGCCGATACCCCCAGGGAAATGCAAAGTTGTTGAAAAAGTGCTTCTTGAATGGAGGGGCATTTCACTTCACATCTCTCTAAAATAGCATAGTAATTGAGACAATAAATGATTTGGCCTTGAGGGTCAGCGGGATAATGTCGGGCGAGATAGGTGAGCAATTCTTTGTCTTCTGCCGGAAAAGCCGCCCAATACCGTTTTTCAATCTCAGGGTCTTTGGGATAATATCCCCTGGAGAGAATGCGGCAATAACCCCTCAGCCCGTTTGCTATTGTAGTAATCCTTTCCAGAGGCTCCACTGTGAATTGGTGTTTTTGCATAAGCTTCAAACATTTTGCAACGCCATACCCATCTACTGCCCGCAGTTTGATCTGATCGAGTCTCACGGAGGAGGTTGTCAAACTACTTAAGTCAATTTGGACTGCATCGGCTGTTCCAAAGCACCCATTTTGGCTTTGGACGTGGAAGGTGAGGTCTAATTCTTGGGGGCTTCCTTTAATGAAGGTGGGAAGTCTGTGGATAGCGAATTCGTTTTTATCGTCCTTAACGAGTTTACGCGCTTTTCTCCCTCCCTCACGACTGCAGTCGCACTTCGTGTATACTGCTAGGGTGTCTAGGAAAATTTTTTCCACCAGATTCCAGTTCTGAGGACGGGGAAATTCAAATTGGATATCCACGTCTGAAAGATAGGTACCGCGGCCTGTGAGAATGCGCGATGTTGCCCCTCCCTTCAAAAAGACGCCGGTAGCGTGGAGATTGTTTTTCAACCGAGAGATAAAATCAACAACGGGTAAATCGCACTGTACAAAAGGGGTTTCGTAATGATAGATCCTTTCTTCAAAAAATCGTTTGAATCTCTCTGCCTGAGTCTCATTTAAAAATACGGGATTGGTGATGAGCGCCATATCGGACACGGATGATAAACGGGCTGTTGAAATTGAACAAGCCCCTAATTATGTTTTTAACGCATTGCCTCAATTGGCCAGATAGTGTACAATTTTCTTCATCTACTTTCCTCGGATGGGTTTTTATGGTGGCGACTACGCAAACTGAAGTCATTAGCTCGAGATCTTCTTGGAGAGGATCTTTACTTGTTACGGGCACATGCATTGGAGGCGGAATGCTTGCAATGCCAATACAGACGGCAGAGGCTGGTTTTGTCCTTTCTCTTCTGGTTCTTTTTGTCACATGGGTCTTTATGACTTTCACAGGACTGTTGTTAGTCGAGGTTTCCGGGTGGTTTAAAAACGGCGCCCATTTTTCTTCTATGGCCCAAAATTTGCTCGGTAAGCCGGGAAACACTCTTAGTTTGGTCGTTTACCTCTTTATGAACTGCGCTTCTCTTGTGGCCTATACTTCAGCCGGTGCGCTCCTCATCGATCATTGGGCCCAAAATCTCTTCGGGATCTCTCCAGGATATGTGATGAGTTGTGTTTTGTTCACAGTCGTATTTGGCGGAATCGTCTCTTTGGGGATCTCCTTTATCGGGAGAATGAATGCTTGGATGACGATTTTCATGGGGGCGATTTATTGCTATATAATTGTGATGGGGATCTCCTATTTAAAGCTTGATTACTTAGCATTCCGTCCTGCTTGGATGCATGGTCTAAACTCTTTTCCTTTAATTATTGCCGCATTTAGTTATCAGATGATCGTCCCTTCTCTTTGCTCTTACCTCAATTATGATGTGAAAGATCTAAAAAAATCGATTGTGATCGGAACTTCCCTTCCTTTTGTGGTTTATTTTCTCTGGCTCCTAGTCATCCACGGAATCATCCCTTTTGAGGGGGCTCTCGGTTTGAGGGAGGCCTCTGCGAAAGGTCTTATGATCGTCGAGCCACTCAAGGCATATTTCAATACTACTTCATTTTTCTTCTTAATCGATACATTTGCCTTTCTCGCTGTAGCCACCTCTTACATGGGGTTATCGGTCGCTCTTTTTGATTTTGTGAAGGACCTTCTTAGAAACTTTTCCCAGAGGGTCAATGAAAATAAGATCACATTTTTGTCTTTGGTGCCCTCCATGACATTGGCGATTTTTTTCCCCAAAGCCCTCTTAGATTTCCTAGATATGAGTGGAGGTTTTGGCGATGCGCTTCTCTCTGGCCTTATCCCAATAGGGATGATATGGGTGGGAAGGTACAAGAGAAAGATCGATAGCGATTATCAGATGCCAGGAGGGAAATTAGCTCTTGTATTGGCTGGTTCTTTTGCTTTCTCTATTTTTGTATTTCAATGGGTAAAATTAATCTGGAAAGTTTAATGATTCCTTTTATTGGCTTAGCGTCTGGAGTAGGGGCTGGGGATCCCAGATGCGGGAAAGGTCCCCTTTTTTTGAAAGAATATCTTTCTCTGAATGCTGATTGGAGAGCGATGATCCTTCCAAGGCCGGAGATCCAAGAGCCTTTAAAACAAATCGAACTCTTGAATCGAGAATTGGCGGAGGCCTCTGCTGACCTAACCCGAGAGGAGACTTTTTTCATTTCCATCGGAGGGGACCACTCCTGTGGAGTCGGAATGTGGTCAGGAGTAGCAAGCGCTCTCCGGCCAAAGGGGGATCTAGGTCTTCTTTGGATTGATGCACACATGGACTCTCACACCCCGGAAACCTCGGAATCGGGAAATATTCATGGAATGCCGCTCGCCGCTTTATTAGGTAGGGGAGATCCTTCACTGACCCAAATCGGAGATCCCTATCCAAAAATCAAGCCGGAAAATGTGGTCTTAATTGGCATCCGGAGCTTTGAAACAGGAGAGGAAGAGTTCCTCAAATCGCTGAATGTCCGTATTTACTTCATGTCAGAGATCCGCGAAAGGGGGCTTGACGTTGTTATGAAGGAAGCTCTCCAAACCATTGCAGCACGCACAGCAGGAATCGGAGTCTCTTTTGATCTCGATAGCATCGATCCCTCTTTTGCTTCTGCGGTGGGGACTCCTGTACCAGGAGGAATACATCCGGATGAGATCCTCTCCACCCTTTCTCTCTTGGAGGCATTTCCCCTACTGGCTTTTGAGCTTGTCGAGTACATTCCGTCTTTGGATCAAGATCTCCAGTCATTCCACATCATTCAGAAACTACTGCACTGCTTGTCGAGCAGCGCAGCTTCTATACCAAAACAACTTGAACTGCTGCTCGAGCGCAATCTCGGCCATTCAGGGCCGAGTTAGCCGAGCTATCTATTAAGTTGCGGCAAGGCCTTGTGTGTGTGGGCAATATCGACAGCATATGGTCCCCCACGTTTGAACCGAAAATTTGGGTATGGTTTTTTTTCAATTTTAAACGTTATTTTCTTGTCACAAAAAATAAAAATTTGGTAGTCTGTTCTCCTAAAAAATAAGGAATGTAAAATGTCATATTACTCGGTTACCGCAATGATGCAAAATCGCTCCACTTTCGTGCCGCCCGCTGCGGCCCAAAGACAGAATGTAGGCCAAATGCAAGGCAGAGAAGTAACAAGGCAGTTGAATGATGGGGGGCGCTTTGTCAACGGTTTTGTTGCGAATGCAGTGATGATAGCAATCACGCAGCCCTTTTTTGCATTAAAGACCTATGCCATGGCGAAAAATCCTGGGTTGCCCCCTCTATCAGCCCTGTATAAAGGGCTGGGCGTGGGCGTCGCCAGTGGGGGGCCGGCAGAAGGGATTACGTTCTTGACGTACCACTTGGGCAGTGAATGGTTACGCCGCGGCGCGCCTCTGAGTGACAGAGATAACCTTATAGCGAGCCTCGTATCTGGAGGTTTGGGCGCTATTGTAATCTCTCCTTGTGAAAGGGTGATGATTCAGCAGCAGCTGCACGGAGGATCGATCTGGTCTGTGGCGCGCTCTTTGATCCAGAAGGAGGGGGCGTTTAAAGCTTTGACGAAGGGGCTGACTCCTACAGTGTCCCGCGATGGAGCCTATAATACTGGTATTTTTGCATTCAATGATATTGTCCGTAGGGAACTTAAGCCGTTCATCTCTGATAAACAGACACGAGAAGTGGCGGCCAGCGGAGTTGCCGGAACAGTGGTTGGAGCCCTCAGCACCCCTTTCGATTTAGTCAAAACTCGAATGCAGGCCGATACGAACGGAGAGCATACTTCGGTTTTGCAAACAGCGAGAGGAATTATCGGGCAAGGGGGAGTGAGACGACTCTTTCAAGGAGCAGGTCCACGGGCCGCTACGATTGCTATAGCAACCTATTGCATTGCCACATCGAAGGATGCCGCTCCTCTGTATTTTCCCGATGTGTGTTTTTAAGAGGTAGGGGATTTTAGAGGGTGTTTGCAATGCCTTGCCGCATCTGCTGCAAGGCATGCGCACTTGCCTAAAAAAAGATAATCATCTACCATGTCTTCGAAAATGGGGTGAACATGTTCAAAAAAATTTCTGTTTTATTGGTTTCTCTTTTCCTGTGCACAGCACAAATTTTTGCAGAGGATGCGACTGAAGAAGTTTGCAAGTCTTGGGGGTACCATCTGATCCTAGATTGCCGCGGCGGAGATATTGCCGCTGTCACAGACGCTAAGCACATTGAAAAGTTTGTGATCGAACTGATCGATGAAATTGATATGAAGCGATTTGGTGAGGCGACCATCGTTCATTTCGGTTCAGATCATCTAACCGGCTATTCGCTGATGCAGTTGATTGAGACGAGCTCGATTACAGGACATTTTGTCGACCAGAATGGAGATGCCTACATCGATGTATTTTCCTGCAAACCATTCTGTCAGGAAACAGCTGTGAAGGTTGTTCAAAAGTTTTTTAACCCCAAACACATTACGGTGAGATACCTCACGCGTCAGGCCTAATGCTGAAGGGGATACTTTTTGCCGTCAGTGCGTGCTTTGTTTGGGGAGGCATCTATGTAGTTCCCCAATTTATGGCGGGCTTTGGCTCCGTAGAGATTGCCTTAGGCCGTTATTTGGTTTTCGGGGCGATCTCCTGTCTCGTTTTTCTTAAAATGAGAGTGGGTGGACATTGTCGTTATCCGCTCTCTTTTTGGGGCAAGGCTATCTGTTTTTCTCTTATTTCTTCGGTTGGCTATTACACATTGCTTGTGATTGCTTTGCGCTATGCGACTCCGGCGATTTGTGCGCTCATTTTAGGGACCAGCCCCATTACGATTGCAGTGTATGGGAATTGGAAACAAAAAGAGGTTCCCTTTAGAAGCCTAATCATTCCCTCTGTGTTGATTTTAATAGGCCTTGCGATGATCAACATCCCCCATCTGGGACAGGGGGCGTCTTTAGGCTCTTATTTTCTGGGCCTTATTTGTTGTCTTTTGTCTTTGACTGCGTGGACTTGGTATGTTGTGACCAATGCCCGTTTTTTAAAGAACAACCCCAATCTACACCCTAGTCACTGGTGTACTATGATTGGGATCGGGACTCTCTTTTGGGTCGTTGTTTTCGGAGTGGTTTTGCTCCTCTTTTTCGATAACCAAATCCACTTTGAAAAATACAAAACACTCGACGCGGATCTCATTCACTTCCTCCTAGGTAGCGCCGTTTTAGGGCTCTTCTGTTCTTGGGTGGCTGAGTTTTTGTGGAACCGGGCCAGTTTCTTTTTACCCGTTGCTTTAGTAGGGCAGCTCACGATTTTAGAGACGGTTTTTGCTATTCTGTTTGTCTTTGCTATTGAACAACGGCTGCCCCCTCCGATTGAAACTGCAGGAATGGCCCTGCAGCTCATCGCGATCCTCTTCGGGATCCATCAATTTATGAAGAGACAACCGCTTAAGGCCCTATAAGGGCGGCGGGGGTGGGATGGGTCTTCCTTTAGAAGTCTTGAGAGCATAGACATCGGGTAAAATGGCTGCCACGACGATGATGACTCCGCCTAAGATGACAGAAGAGGAGAGATGATCTTTAAAAAAGAGGACCCCAAATAGAGCGCTGAGTAAAATTTCAAGCAGGCCAATTAGCCCCCCGATGCTGGCATCGACCCGTTTAAACCCTTCAATGATCAACCAAAAACCTCCCAATCCGGAAATGGCGTATCCGAGCATAGCCCACCATTGTGTATTCCATTGAGGAATCAATTGACGCTCTCCCAAAAAGAGAGAAATGGGAAGGTGAGTTACAAAGATTAGAAGCCAGGAATAGGTAGTCACCTGCAGTGAGGAATAACGGTCTGTTGATTTTTTGCTTGTGGCTACCTCTCCTCCGCTTGCAATTCCATTCAGCGCAGCGAGGAGCATAGCTCCGATCGAAAAAGTCGATAAAGAGATGTCGAATGTCAGAACAAGCCCTAGGATGCTGAGAAAAAAGGAAACCCCTTTCACAGGCGTCATTTTTTCAGAGAGAAAAAGCCATCCCGTCATATAGGAGGTAATGAGAAATAGACCGTAAAAGATAAAGGTCGCAACGCCTAAAGAGAGGTGGTTGAACGCGAAGTAAAGAGGAACTTGCGTAAAGACGGTAAAGATCATTGTAATGGAAAACCACTTGCGATCCGTTTTTCGGATTGGTTTAAGGTGTTTGCCAACGATGGCAATGGGCAATAAGATGGCAAGAATGAGCGCGCTGCGCACCCATCCTTGATAGAACACGGCAAAATCATGTCCCAACAAGCGGGACCAAACACCATAAGAGCCAAAGCAGAAAGCGGAGGCCAGGATCATCGCATAACCCCCCGCTTTCCCCGTCCATTCAAAACTGAGCCTATTTTTCAATCGGAGAACGTATAGGTGATGGTTCTTTCTTTCTTCCCGAATAAACGGCTAGCTCTCAGCAAACTCTCAGCGACATAAATCCTTTGGAGCCAGCGATCTTTTCCGTCGTAATAGGGAGTAAACTTGTTTCTGCCATGCAGGGAGCGGTGGTTGTCCACTACAAGCAAGTCGCCGCTTTCTAAAAGCACGCCATCTTTTTTTGAGTCCAGTAGGTTTTTTAGCTCAGTGATTGCACACGAGGCCTCTGGAGTCAGTCCGATCATAAGATCGGGATCAAAAATGAGGAGAGGATCGTCTTTATCGCCATACAAGATGGGAATGACAGGACCATTTCCTCGGTCTTGACTGATATTTCCAAACGAGTAATCGATGCCCGTTTTAAATAACGGCTGTCTTAGAACAGCATCGAGTTGCGGGGAGATTTGATCTTTGATGTGAGCAATGCTCGCGATGATTGTTTTTGCCTGTTTATCTCGATCGCCTCTTAAGCAATAGAGCAGTAACCAATCTGGGTAGAGCGGGTGGAATGCTGTTTCTGAATGCAAATCCAATAGAATTTTGGAACTTTCGGAAGAGATTTTATCGGCTTTTTCTTTTTGTGGGCGGATATTATGAAAGAAGTTGCCGCAGTTTTCCTGGATGTAGCTAAAGGGATGCCCCAAAAATCCTCCGATCATAGCCAAACAAAATTCACTGACAAATGTTTGCTTTTTTTGGGAAGGATCTGTGATCTTTTCGGGAGTATTCATTAAGTTTTCATCACAAGGCAGTGATCGGATGAGAAAATATCCTTCGCTGTTTCCGTGCGCCCTGAAATCGTATAAGGCGGACCGAAGCTCTGCCGGGAGGTCATGAGACGCCAAAAAAGCGGCCTTTAAAAATCCCTCAAGATCTTGGTAGGGATTTTGTCCCTGTAAATAGCTTTCTGTGATTTCGCAAAGCTCTTCGCGGTCGACCACATATTGAACATCTCTGGTGATTGTTTGCATAACAAATACCTCTCCAACGAGTTTTAGGCATACCACGGTATCATTTGGTGCTATATTGCTGCAACTGGCTTGCAGAAAAAAGAGTGCTCCTTCAGTATATACCCAAACAAAAGGAGTTCTGTTATGGCCAGTGCGGTGTCAGCAAATCCAGTTATTTTTATGGGAAGAAAGATTGTCGCGAGTACGGAAGTTACATTTCCTTTCCGGCAAATAGAGGGGCGTTCCATTGTGCAAAATATCGCACGACTTGTGGATGGCAAAGTCGCCTTATTGCTTGGAAGTACGCCCTTTCATCCCGTTGACCAACACTGGCCTGACCAACCGGCGGATAGAGGGGAGATTCAAGTAGATGGTTTTGCAAAACCGCTTGTTGTGGATTCTTGCCAAATCTTTGCTGTTCATAAAGAGACGCAAGAGGTAAAGGGGGCGGAAAAAATATCGAGAGCAGAAAAGAATAGTTGGTGGTCTGTGGTCGCGCACGTTGTAGATCCTCAAACGGAAGATTTCGAGGGGTTGATTGGGAAAGAGGCGACTGCGAAAGTGGACCTTTACTACCGTCAGCAACTGAGTCTGCAACATTCTGCATCCCATTTAGCTGCATTTGCCCTCAACCTATCCACAAGACACTTGTGGAGCAAAGAAGCCCCTAAAAAAGACTCTTTGGGCTCTCCTAATCTCGATAATTTAGCGATTGAAGACGCTTCTACGATTTTACCCGATCGCAATGAGGACCGATACCGCTTTGGCAAATCCATTCGGAAAAATGGTTTGCAGGTCGATTTACTCTTTGAACAATTGCCAACCATTCAAGCTTCGGTCAACGCACTATTGTCCCAATGGATCGCCACAAAAACCCGAGTAGACATGTCTGCGGATGGCCCGACGATTGATTCTCGAAGAGCTTGGCGCTGCGAGTTGCCCGCCGGGTCTGCGGAGATTCCTTGCGGAGGCACTCACGTTACAAATTTAGGCGCATTTGGGCGCATTGAATATGAATTAATGGATGCGACGCAGGGGGCCGAAAAACGGCTGGTGGCTGTGCTGCGCGCATACCCTGCTTAAGCAATCACAGGAACCGGGAGGGTACGTATGAAAAAAGCATTTCTAGGCATAGCCTTTCTGCTAGTTACTACGGCGTTTGTTCTTTTAGATATGAAGTTAGAACGTGGGGTATATGGAGGCACGGCGTATTGTCAGTCCTGCAAACGGCAGGTGATGATGCCTCACATATGCCCGGGGAAATAATTCCTACAGTGGCGAGAGAAGTTTCCCCATATTTGAAGTCGAAAAGAGGCCAAAATAATCCAAAAACTCGATGAAATGTTTTTTACAGAACGCCCTCTTAGGCTTGTAATCGTTCGATAACGTAAGCTTCCAGTTCTTTGGGGGACTGCACTTTTTTGGGCAGGAGGATCGTCTTTCGAGAGATCTCTTTCCCTTTCTGTTGCTCTGCGATGAAGGAGAGTTGCTGGAATTGGAGCGAGGTGTAGTGGTGCTGGGAGGCGACGACGCGGATGCGGGCGAGGTGGTAGAGCCAGAGAAGGGGGAGGGGGGGCGTGCCAAAGCGGTCTGTGAGCTCGGTCCAGATTTCATCGACTTCGGATAGTGCGCTGGCTTCGCCGAGGCGGTAGTAGATTTCCATGCGGAGGGAGACTTCGGCGATGTACTCTTCGGGGATGCGGGCGTCGAAAGAAAACTCCATCTTGGTCTCGTTGAAGGAGACGGTAGTTTTGTTTTTGAGGGCGAGGGTCGCTCGTTTAAGGAGTTTGCAATAGAGGTGGAAGCCGATGGCGCTGACTTGGCCTGATTGCTGGATGCCGAGGATGTCTCCGGCGCCGCGGATTTCGAGGTCGCGCATGGCGATTTTCATGCCGCCGCCGTAGCCGCTCGATTCGACGAGGGCATTGAGTCGTTTGCGAGAGGGCTCGGGGAGGACGCGGTCTTTGGGGATGAGAAAATAGGCGTAGGCGGCGCGGTTCCATCTGCCGACTCTGCCGCGGAGTTGGTAGAGGTCGGCCATGCCGTAGGTGTCGGCGCGGTCGATGAGGATGGTGTTCGCGTTGGGGATATCGACGCCGTTTTCAATGATGGTTGTGGCAAAGAGGAGGTCGAGCTCTCCTTGCTTAAATCGGTGGAAGATGGCGTCGATCGCTTCGCTGTCCATCTGGCCGTGGACGACGCCGATCCGGAGGCTGGGGATCAGTTTTTGGACGATATCGGCGCGGTGGTAGATGGTCTCTACGCGGTTGTGAATAAAAAAGGCTTGGCCGCCGCGGGCCCGTTCGCGGAGGAGGGCGTTTTGGATGAGTTCGGGTTCAGTCTCGGCGATGATGGTTTTGATGGGGAGGCGGTCTTGTGGGGGGGTGCTGATAACCGACATCTCTTTGGCGTGGACGAGCGAGAGGTAGAGGGTGCGGGGGATCGGGGTGGCAGAGAGGGTGAGGCAGTCGGCGTTTGCCTTGAGGGTTTTGAGGTGCTCTTTGGCTTTGACGCCGAATCGTTGTTCTTCGTCGATGATGATGAGGCCGAGGTCGTGGAAGGCGATGTCTTTGGAGAGGATGCGGTGGGTGCCGATGAGGATATCCACTTGTCCGCTTTTGGTCTTTTCAATGGCATCGAAGGTCTGTTTGGGGCTATTGAAGCGGGAGACGCAGGCGATCCGGATGGGGAATCCTTTCATCCTGGCGATGAAGGTTTCGTAGTGTTGGAGGGCGAGGACGGTGGTGGGG
>CAIVVG010000010.1 GCA_903909295.1 uncultured Chlamydiae bacterium | reverse complement strand
TCTAAAGTAATTGACAGATGTTTATCACTCCAGTCGATACCACTCGACGTGTTCGGAACTGTGAAGACCCACAAATTGGGCAAAAACGTGAATCGCCGCTAATCGCTGGTTACGGGTGGGGAAGCTACATTGACGTTTCGATTCTATTGTCAGTAAAAATTCTTTCACTCCTTCAGGAGATATATCTTCGACTGTTAGTTGAATGAGGATGTTCTTGCTCTAAGAGCCACGAGTCTACAAATTTTGCTTGGCAAAAAAATCGTCGCGCGACTATAAGCATAACCTTATTTTTGAGGCCTCCTTGATGAAGGGGCTCAAAAGTAGCGTGTCGCAGTAAAGCCGACATGGGTGAACCATAAAGCAAATGAGGTAAGTTATGTCAATCGAGGCTGTTTCTGATTGTAGTGGTGAGTACACCGAAGAATCCATGAATGCAACTTTGTCAGAGTCCGACATCAGAGAGATGGCTGAGCAAAGCAACGAAGCTGCGGCTTCCGTACTGCAAACACAATCTGATGTATCCGTCAGACCGGTTCGTTGTGCCCGATGGAGAAACGGCGCTGCTGCTGCCCATCATGCCGCACCGCACTTCAAGCCGCTCATGTCAAAGCCTGATCGTGGTGGTATTAGCGGCGGTGGTGGCCTTCGCGACGATGGACACTATGAGGGACACGTCGAATTTCATGTCGACTGGGATTTTTCTGACAAGGACAACTCGAGCAAGTAACTCCAATAACAGCAGCTCTAATAATAGCTCACAGGAAGTAGACAAAACAAAAGACTCATCTAATACGGATGCGAAGTCAAAAAACTAGACGGAAAACATGAGATACAAGGGAACCTTCCTACTGATTTTTACGGCCATAGTGGGGTTCTCTTGTTTTTTTTATTTTCGTTCTCATACAGATGTGGCCGCTATTCACGCCATTCGCATACCTGTCCATTTTCTTACTGCTGATCATATACCAGTAATTGACCTAACCATCGATGGACAACGCTGCTCATTACTGCTTGATTCAGGAACATATAATTTGGGACTGCGACAAGAAGTATTAGAACGGGTTCAACACAAAGAACCGGCCGGATCGGTTGAATCGTTCGATATTCATGGCCATCGTTATCTATCCCCTCGATTTACCCTTCAGTCGTCTATACACATTGGCCACCTAAAACTTACTGGGGTACCCATACAAGAGGAAAGTCTCGAGTTTGTCCTCAAGGGCAGTAGACTATGGCCTTCAGACACAATCAATCCAAAGACAAAGAAAACGTTGGAACACTTAAGCGGCAAAGTAGGGGGAGCTATCCTACTACCGTTTAACTGCTTATTTGACTTTCCCCACTCTGCGTTTTACCTAGCAAAAAATAGGGAAGAATTAAAAAAACTGAAAAAGGGCTGTTTAGATGGCTTTATTGAAGTGCCTCTGGATCTACAAAAAAATGGGATTTTGATCTCTATTGAGACAGATCTTGGGATGAAAAAATTCCTGCTGGATACAGGCGCTGATACTTCCGTTCTTAAAAGGTCTCTGATCGATCCTTCGCAGGCCGAAGAATTCGCTCCAGGAAAATGGAGCTATACCAGTCACAAATTCATGATTGGAAACCAAGATTTCGGCGATTGGGACTTTGTCTTGTTCGAGTTTCCCGAACATTTGACGGTCGACGGCATCCTCGGCATAGATTTCTTTCGTCAGTACGCCGTTGCTCTCGACTTTGAGAACAAAACAGTCTTCATCGAGCCGCCTCATCAACCTCTCCTATCGCGGATGATCGATGCATGCGTTGATTTTTTCTATTCAACCACAAGATGACGGGATCAAGGTGGATCATCCTCTCGATGAGTTTAATGGGAATTGGTTGAGCCAAGCACAGCTGTGTGAGCTAGATGAACGACTTAAAAGAAACGGCGGCGGAAACTATTTCACTGCACTTTTGGCCAGGATCAGAGATATCCGCTCCTCCGAAAAAGTATTCTGGCGCAAACTCCTCGATATCTATGCCACAAGCATTGACTCTGATGGTTCGCCGGTTTCTCGCTTGCCTGTTTTATACAGGACTCGGCCATGGACTTGGAATTTTCGGGGCATCAGAGCGGCCCATCTTTAAACCCCACAAATTCCAAGCTAATAACCGAGTCCGGCATATCAATTGGAAAAACTGAATAGAACGGGAAATGTTGTTTCAGAAAAGTGATAGTGGACCCCAAAATCTGGATTTGATTTAAGTTTTGTTGTGTGCAGGGGCTAAGAAATTCTCTCCCCCTTCCGGAAGTCGAGCTTGCTTTCCCTGTTCCTTAATTTCTGCGGCTTCACTCCGAAGTCCTGACTCACTGTCCGTAGCTATGTTTTCAGGTTCTTTTGGGACGGCCTTTTCGGACATTGCTTTCCCCTCTTCTGACTCGAGCATTTGAACTGAAATGCCTTTTGGGAAAATGACTTCGCGCGCTTCATCTGGCATAGAAATTCCCTCTGCCTGAAAAGCTCGCTTCACTAAACGGATGACTGACGATCGCACCTTCAGCCAGCTATGTTGGCTGCCATCTAACCAGAAATAGACGCGCAGATTGATGGTCGCTTTACCCAAACTATCCACCAAAACCCAGGGTTCAGGGTCTTTGAGCACAGCTTCATGTTTTTCTAGGACGTTTAACGCAATCTCTTGAGCTTGAGAAATTGTGTCGTCATAGCCTATGCCGACCAAAAACTCCTCGCGCCGATTCGGATTGCTCGTATAGTTACGGATGTTGCTTTTATACACAATCGAGTTTGGAATCTGAATGTGATTGCCATCCAACGACATCAAAAGAGTCACTCTCATTGTGAGTCCCTGCACATAACCAGTAAACCCCGCAATCTCAACTAGATCGCCCGTTTGAAATGGGTTATGTATGCTGAGCAAGATACTCGCCAAAAAGTTCTCCGTGATATCTCGGAAAGCAATTCCTAAAATGATGCCCAGCAAACCAGTTCCGCTAATGATGGTTAAAGCCGCGCCAGTCAGGTCGGCGATCTCAAAAATAAGATAAACTCCCAGAAGGAAAATGAGGATCCCAACGCCACGCGCAATCACATCTTGCAATAGCGATTTGCGGAATTTGCGGCGAAGCAAAGCCCGCGTCATCCAAGATCCTAACCGAGCTAGCCCCCAAGCAGCGATCAAAATGATGATTCCAATAATCATGGA
This sequence comes from uncultured Chlamydiae bacterium, assembly GCA_903909295.1. Lineage (GTDB taxonomy): Bacteria > Chlamydiota > Chlamydiia > Chlamydiales > SM23-39 > CAIVVG01. The sequence goes on along the minus strand of CAIVVG010000010.1, from coordinate 9,932 downwards.
AGGAAGGGATTTAACAAAACCGCGCCAGTGACTCTTAAGGATTTGCGTAATGATGCTAAAATCAGTGAGAGAGGGTTCAATCACCTCAATCTTATTTACAACGGCTACCACGTTTTGTGTGTTTCTCGCTAAATTGCCAGCCCATTTCTTAAATTCCTCGTTTTTCGTATTGCCGGACAGGAAGACAACACCTTCTTTCACCTCGACATACACTGCTGTAAACCAGCCTGTTGCATTGAGGATATCTTCCAGACGTTTTTGAATTTCACTATCCTGAGTGACCGGTTTGACTTCGATTTTTTCTGCAGCCTGGGAGGGAATCTCCTCTTTGGAATCTTGCTGACCAAAGACAAGAAGAGGGATAGCAAGCATAGAAAAAAGAAAAACCCTCATAGAATATCCCTGCTTTAAAATCGGCCCTATTTTGAGGACATATCTTTTAGGGTGAATAAGTTCAAGTCTTAGCTTGAACTGCGCTCGAGCGCAATCTTGGCCTTTCAAGGCCGAGTTAGCCGAGCTATCTATTAAGCTGCGGCGGGAACTTGCCGCCCCCTGACAGTCGGAGAATCTTCTTCCTTCTTCAGGAAGAAGTTCTTCTATTCCGTGGACCATTTGCGGACTACTGGGATGCAAAAAAAATGCAATTGTCCGATATTGTGGTGAAAATATACCGATAGCTAGTCTACTTTAGAGGAATGGCTATGAAAATTTTACTGACCGGAGCGAATGGCTACATTGGCACTCGCCTTCTACCTCGCTTGCTAGATGAGGGGCATGAAATCTATGCTCTGGTAAGAAGCCGCTCTCGAATGATTGTCCCTGAGAAGGTCCAATCTCAACTTCACATCATTGAAGCGGACCTTCTCAACCCTTCTTCTTTGCTACAAATCCCCACTGACATCGATGCCGCTTACTATCTCGTCCATTCTATGAGCTATTCGCAAAAATTTTCTGAATTGGAGGCTGCCTCTGCAAAAAATTTCGCGGAACGATTGGGAAATACAAAAGCAAAACAAATCATTTACTTAAGTGGCCTTGCCAATGAAATTCACCTTTCGCGTCACCTCACTTCGAGAAAAAAGGTGGGGGAAATTCTCAAGATGGGCAAAGTTCCCGTGACCATTCTGATGGCTGGAATCATCGTCGGTTCGGGAAGTGCTTCGTTTGAGATTATCCGAGACCTCGTTGAAAAACTCCCTATTATGATTGCTCCCAAATGGCTCAAACAACTCACCCAACCGATCGCCGTACGGGACGTCCTCGCCTATTTAACGCTTGTTTTAGGTCACCCTGCCTGCTTGGGCCAGTCCTTTGAGATTGGAGGCCCTGATATCATGAGCTACAAAGATCTTCTATTAAATTTCGCTAAAATGCGAGGATTGAAACGGAAAATTTTTACGGTCCCCGTACTTACGCCGCGCCTCTCCTCCTATTGGCTGTTTTTCGTGACCAGCACAAGCTTTTCACTAGCCCGTTTCCTGGTCGATAGTTTAATTAATAACGCAGTTTGCAAAGAAAATAGAATCCAAGCAATTTTTCCCAAAAAACTTCTCTCTTATCAAGAGGCGTTACAGCTCGCCTTCGCTCGCATCGAAGAAGATTGGGTCCCTTCAAGCTGGAAAGACACTTTGAGCGGCTCTACTTTGAATCCAGATCTTTCCATTTATGTCCATGTCCCTCGATTCGGCATCCTGAGCGATAGGAGGGTCATCCCTTTTTCTTGCCCTGTAGAAGAAGTACAAAAACGGATTTGGTCTCTGGGGGGAACTCGGGGTTGGCTCACAATGACTTGGGCTTGGAAACTGAGGGGATTTTTTGATAAATTAGTAGGAGGTATTGGGCTTCGCCGAGGAAGAACTCATCCGACGCGGCTCAAAGTAGGAGACGCTCTCGATTTTTGGCGTGTTTTATTGGCGGATGAAAAAAATCGACGCCTTCTCCTCTATGCTGAAATGAAATTGCCCGGTGAGGCATGGCTTGAATTCGAGATCTTTCCTCAACAATTGAAACAAACGGCCTCATTCCGTCCCAATGGGGTCTGGGGCCGGTTTTATTGGTATGGTCTCTACCCTTTTCATGTTCTCATTTTCAGCCGATTAGCAAAGCGCCTCGCAAAAGGATAAAAATGAAAAAAAAATTTAAAAAGTCCCTCTTTTTATTCAGGCGTGATTTACGACTGGAGGACAACACAGGGCTTATCTTTGCGTTGGAATCTTCGGAAGTGGTCATTCCCGCGTTTATCTTTACGCCAGAACAAATCGAGAAAAACTCTTTTAGAAGTGATCATTGCCTAAAATTTATGATTGAATCTCTCAAAGATCTCGAAAATCAACTAAAGAAAAAAGGGGGGAAACTTTTCTTTTTCAAGGGAACCCCCGAGGAAGTGGTCCGCCAGTGTATGAGCAAACTCGGGATCGAGGCTTTGATCGTCAATCGGGATTATACACCCTATAGCCAGCAACGGGACAAAAAGCTCGAGAAAGTTTGTAAAATGGGCTCGATTCCATTTTATTCTTTCGATGACGCCCTCTTGCATCCACCCGAAGAGACTCTGAAAAAAGACGGGAAACCTTACTCGATTTTCACACCCTATTTTCGCAATGCTTCGAAACAGAAAGTATTGCCTCCGGCGCAAAATCGAGCGACCCACTACTTCCATGGATCGATTCCCTTCGCAGAAGACAAGTCGGTCTTTCCGAGACAAACCGTAGAAAATGGGTTGGTTGGAGGAAGGTCGGAAGCTCTCAAACTGCTCAAAAAACTGGGTTCTCTTGGCAAATGCGGGAGGCTGGGCTCCTCACATCTGTCCCCTTATCTAAAATTCACCGTCTGTTCCCCTCGCGAAGTTTATGCGGCCATCTGCGACAAGTTAAGTGTGCACCATGAACTGATTCGTTCTCTCTATTGGAGAGATTTTTTCACCTCAATTGCATTTTTCTTTCCGCACGTCTTTAAAGGTGCTTTCCACCCCAAATTCAATAAACTCAAGTGGTCCTCGAACCAAAAAGCTTATCAGCGATGGTGTGAGGGATCTACCGGTTTCCCGATTGTCGATGCGGGAATGAGAGAGATGAATCAAACAGGTTTTATGCACAATCGCGTTCGGATGATTGCAGCCTCATTTCTCATCAAGGACTTACATATCGATTGGAGATGGGGGGAAAAATACTTCGCTCAAACCTTGATCGATTACGACCCTGCTGTGAACAATGGGAACTGGCAATGGGTAGCTAGTACTGGAAGCGACGCCCAACCTTATTTTCGTATTTTCAATCCGTGGAATCAGCAGAAAAAATTCGACCCAGAATGTATTTATATTAAACAATGGATTCCCGAGCTTCGCGATTTGCCGCCTAAATCTATTCATACGTGGTATGAGGAAAAATACCGCGCTGGATGTAAAAAATATCCAGCTCCGATGACCCATCATGAAACGGCAGCCAAAGAAGCTCTTGAAGCCTATCGGAGGTAATTCAAATATGGAAAGAAATCTCGGTAAGCAGCCCATCGCCCATATTCTAGTGGAAAATAACCTGAAGAGCGGGGACCTGGTCTCGGCATCTACAGAACACATCACCTACAAAATGGTCTCGCGCGCCTGCATAGGGCGCCGTCTAACACCTCATGTGCAGACAAAAATTTGTAATGCACTGAACAAAGCTACCGGTAAGGCCTTCACAGTGAAGGATCTCTTTAACTATTGAGGAAATATGCATCTGACAAGTCGAGCCTTCCAGGAGGGTAAAATCATCCCATCTCTCTATACCTGCGAGGGGAAAAACATCAATCCTCCTTTGGAATTTTCGGGCGTTCCCAAGGGGGCAAAGAGTCTGGTCCTCATCTGCGATGACCCAGATGTGCCCAAAACTCGCCGCCCCGATGGGATGTATGACCATTGGGTTGTCTTCAACATGCCCCCCGACACAAGAGGGATCCCAGAGCACTCGAGACCGCCGGGGATACAGGGGAAGAATACGAATGGGGATAACCAATATACAGGTCCTTGTCCCCCCGACCGAGAGCACCGGTACTTCTTTAAGCTCTACGCATTGGACCGGATGCTGGATCTCGCTGCTGGCGCCACCAAGAAAGAGGTCGAACATGCAATGCGGGGCTCTGTCATCGCCGAATGTGAGTTAATGGGGCGCTACGAAAAAAACAAAGGATATTAAAAGGCGGGGCTCGCTAAGATGAGGGAAAAGGAGCTTTGAGTGATCATTTGTCTAGCTACGGCTCTCTCGGCGTTGTACTCCACCCTCGACCCCTCTTCGATCTCTCAGCACTTTGCTTTTTATGAGCTCTACCCTGAGACGACCGAGGGGCGGGAATCGCTCAAACACGCTTGGGAATTGCTGAGCGGTGGCTGCACCGATTGCGTCTCTGAGTTAAAACTCCCTGTCTTGGATCCCAAACCGTTCATCGCGTTCATCAACCGGGCCCAGTCAGAAGGCCCTCCTTTGCTCGATGAGGCGTCGCTGGTGATCATCGAGCGGCTAGCGCGCCATTTGGGCAATCGGAGGTTGAAGGGGTTTGGTCTCTGGGAGGAGAAAAAACTCTTCGAGATCGCCGATGAGGAGATCGACTTGTCGCGGGGGCTCTTGGTCGCCGATCTGGGCAATACTCCCGAAGCGCGTCAAAAGGTGCGCAGCTACGAGGCTCACATTGACCTCATGGCGCTGCAGATCGCCGCGCGGCTAAAGGTCGATGCGACCCCGCTGGAAAAAATCCGCGCCATCAACGATTACATTTTCTCCGAGATGCGTTTCCGGTTCCCTCCCCACTCGCTCTACGCAAAAGAGATCGATGTCTACACCTTCCTCCCTTCCGTATTGGATAGTAGGCGGGGGGTCTGCTTGGGGGTTTCCATTCTTTACCTCTCCCTCGCCCAACGGCTTAACTTGCAGCTCGAGGCGATCACGCCGCCGGGCCACATCTATGTCCGGTACGTCGATCCAGTCACTCAAAAAGAGACCAATATCGAGACGACGGCGAGAGGGATCGATATCCCGTCTAAGATGTATCTGAATTTGGAGACCAAAAAGCTCCAACAGAGAAACCTCAAGGAGGTCATTGGCTGGGCGTTCATGAACCAGGCTGCGATGTGCTGGCACCATGAAGATTCGGCCACCGCGGTCGCTTTGTATGAACGGGCGCGTCCCTATCTTGGCGATGACTACTTACTGAATATGTTTTTGGGGCTCAATTACCTCTTCGTCGGCAAGCTCGATGAGGGGAAGTCTCTATTGAAAAAAGTGAAGGATTTTGAGCCGGATCACCAGATCGGCAAGGATACAGTGGCCGAAGACTATTTGAGTGGCAAAGCGGATGTGAACGCGCTCCAAGCGGTCTTTTCGGAGGTCAATGAGAAGAGGGAGTCGATCCTAGAAAAACAGAGAAAACTTCAGGAAGTCGTCACAAAATGGCCCCAATTTAGACAGGGGGTATTCCACCTAGCGACCACTTGGTTGCAGTTGGGACGAAAAAAAGAGGCTCTCCCGCTTCTGGAGAGATATGTGGCCTTGGCCCCCGAGGACGCAACGGCCAATTATTATCTGGCAGCCATCTACCACGAAAGGCGCCATTTCAATCAGGCCTGGAAATATTTGCGCCTCTCTGAGAAACTGGTTCATGCAAAGGGACACGACCCACAAGCTCTCAAGGAACTCCGCAGAGAGCTAGAGGCCGCCAGCCCCGAATAAAAGGAAGATTATGATTGTACCTCTTCTCCTCGTTGCCGCCGCGTTGCAGACGGAAATGACCCCTCAAGAGAGAAAAAGAACCGGCATCTACAAGCTGGGCCAAAAGGAACAAGGGGCTCTCCAAAGTTGGATCGAAGCCAATTATACCGCCAAAACGGGGGCCCCCAAACAAGAGGCTCCCCCTAAGAGCTTGCTGGAGGAAAATCTGCACAGCGGGAGTTATATCCGCCTCAAAGATGGCTCCACCTGGGAAATCCACCCCGACGACACCCCCATTACCCAGTCTTGGATCACGCCGGTCGATATCAGCTACACCCCCAGCAATGACCCAGCCTATCCTTATGCCCTCACCAACACCCTCACCCAGTCCTCCGTCCGGGCAAAAAAGGTGGGTAAGGTCCCTTCTATAAATGAGGGGTTGAAAGAAAGGGCCCCCTTGAAGTAGAATGGGGGACCATTAGGAGAATTTTTATGCCAAGAACTTGCGCTGTTACTGGACGGAGATCAACCTCCGGCCGAAGCTATGCCCTCCGCGGGATCGCGAAAAAGAAAAAAGGGATCGGTTTGAAGATCACCGGCTGCACCAACCGCCGCTTCCGTCCCAATTTACAAGAAAAACGTCTCTGGATCCCCGAGGAAAAACGGTTTGTCACAATCCGCCTCTCTACAGCGGCCCTCCGCACCGTAGATAAAAAAGGGATCTCTCCGATCGTGCGCCAAATGCGCCGCGAAGGAAAAAGAGTATAACTCTTTTTTTGAATTTCGGTTAGAGTGAGGGGTATGAAACGTGCCCCTCCCCGTTTTGTTTGGTTTCTCTTCCCCCTTGCAGGTTTTTGCGTCTGGTTCGTCGTCCAGTCCACTTCCCCCCATATACCCACCCCAAACGACCCGATCCGCCTCTACTCTAATCAGTGTCAGCAGGACCTGAGACTCACCCTCCTCGAAGCGATCCACAAGGCCAAATCTTCCATTCACCTGGTCATGTTTGGGCTGAGTGACGCCTCCATTCTGAGTGCGCTCGCTCAAAAGACAAGACAAAACGTGCCCCTCACCGTCTACTACGACCCCAAGGGATCTCCTCGGGTGGAAAAAATCTTAAAAAATGGGGAGATCCACCCCGTGATCACGTCCGCTCTGATGCACCAAAAAATCTTGATTTTGGACGAGGAGACCGTCTTCATCGGCTCGGCGAATATGACCTCCGCTTCACTGAGGATGCACGACAACTTGGTCATCGGTTTGAGAAACAAGAAGGTAGCCCAATTTCTCAAGGAGCACGCCCCTCATGCATCGGGCCATCTGCGGGCGCTTGTCGGAGGACAGGAAGTGGACCTCTGGCTCCTTCCCGATCCGCGAGGGCATGCGTTGGGAGAGATCCGCAACCTGATCAAGTCCGCGCAACAATCGCTCCACATCGCCCTCTTTACATTCACCCATCAGCCCCTTTTAGAAGAGGTGATTGCTGCCCACAAACGAGGAGTGGATGTTCAAGTGGTGATCGACATGCACTCGGGACTGGGAGCCAGTTCCAGCACCATCGACCAGCTGAAAAAAGCGGGCGTCCCCATCTTTTTGAGCCAGGGGGTCCAGCTTTTGCACCACAAGTTTCTCTGCATCGACGAGCGCGTCTTGCTCACCGGCTCTGCCAATTGGACAAAAGCCGCCTTTTACAAAAACAGCGACTGTATTTTAGTCTTGCGCGGACTCAATCCCGACCAGAAGGCTTTTATGACCAAATTGTGGAACCGGATTTTGACCGGATCGAAAAAATGATTGCCCCAGCCCTCCCCAATCGAGTACGATGAGGTTATGAGTCTGTTTGCGATTTCCTTTTCCCTTTTCTTGCTCATGGATCCCATTGGGAACATCCCCTTCTACATCAGCTTCCTTAAAGGGGTCGAACCCCGCAGACAAAAAGTGGTGATTGTCCGAGAACTCCTCATCGCCTTGGGAGTCATTATTTTATTTAGCTTCCTCGGGAACGGACTCATGGACTTTTTGCACGTGAGCTCTGATACGATTCAGATCGCGGGCGGGATCATCCTTTTCCTCATCTGCTTGAAGATGATCTTCCCCTCACCTACCCCTCCTCATCACGAAGAGACCACCCATTTTACAGAGCCGTTCATCGTTCCCCTCGCGGTCCCCCTGATCGCAGGCCCCTCTGTACTGGCTGCCGTCATGATCTACACGCGCCAAGAGACCGACCCGCTCATCATGGTGGGCGCCATTTTGCTCGCGTGGGCCGCTTCCTTGGTGATCTTGCTCGCCTCTTCCTACCTCAAAACCCTTCTCGGCTCGCGTGGCATTTTGGCCATGGAGCGGCTGATGGGACTCATCTTGACCCTGATCGCGGTCCAGATGTTTTTAAGCGGCGTCAGCTCCTTCATCAAGCATGTCAGTGCATAAACTCATTCTCTCCTACGACGGAACCAACTATTTCGGCTGGCAAGCGACCCGAACAGGTCCCTCCATCCAAGAAACCTTGGCGCGGGCTTTATCGAGGCTAACCCAAGAAGAGGTGGTGCCCGAAGCGGCCAGCCGCACCGACCGAGGTGTCCATGCGGAGGGGCAAACAATCCACTTCCAAACAATCAAACCGGTGACTGTCCGCGGGCTCAATGCGGTGCTCCCTCCGGATATCCGCGCTCTGCAGCTAGAGAAGGTCGACGGAGACTTTCATGCGACGCTGCATGCCATCGGAAAAGAGTACCGCTACCGGCTCTGTATAGGGCCCGTTGAAAACCCCTTTCAAAGGCTCTATGCGTGGCATTTACACACTCCTCTAGATGAGGAAAAGATGCGGCAGGCGGCAAAGAGCTTGGTGGGAACCCACGATTTTAGCGCCTTTGCCAATGAGCCAGAAGACAATCCGATCTGTACCTTAGAATCGATCGAGTTTGAAGGGGAAATTCGGCTGCGCGGAAACCGGTTCTTGTACCGAATGGCGCGCAACCTCGTGGGCACGCTCGTTTACGTGGGATGCGGCAAAATCGGAGTCGAAGAGATCCCCCGCATCCTCGCCTCGCGCGACCGGAAAACCGCCGGTGTGACCGCCCCTGCCCATGGATTGACCCTTCATAAAGTGTTTTACAACATTCCCCCCATGGGAGTAATATATACCGGGAGTGATTCAAAAATCGGGAGATGCCAAGGAGGGCGCCCTGATTTTGGGTCAGGCGAACCCGGCGCTTAAAGCAGCTCAACCCAAAGGGTTGGGCAATGCAGGCGGATCCCAAAAGCAGTGGCTGCCCGACGCCGGCAGAACCGATTTTTGAATCACGAGTGGTATAAGCCCCCATGATGTCGCGCAATGACCCCTGCTGGTGCGGAAGTGGCCAGAAATGGAAAAAATGTTGTTATCCCCGTCCCCCCACGAGCGGCCCCCTTTTGGCTGCCCGCTACCTCAAGACGTATGGTATTGTTTTAAAAACCCCTGCGCAAATCGAGAAAATCCGGCGCGCTTGCCAGGTCACGGCCCATATTTTGGATGCCCTCTGCAAGGCGGCCCAGGCGGGTGTCACCACCCTCGAGCTCGATGAGCTCTCCCAAAAACTCCATCGCGAGGCAGGAGCCATCCCCGCTCCCCTGGGTTACGGCTCGCCCCCTTATCCCAAAACGATTTGCACTTCCCTCAACGAGGTGATTTGCCACGGCATCCCCGACCAGCGCCCCCTTCAAGAAGGAGACATCTGCAATATCGACGTCTCTTGCATCGTCGATGGCCATTTTGGCGATGCGAGCCGCATGGTGACGATTGGCGCTATCTCCGAAGAAAAGCGGCGCGTCGTAGACGTGTCGCTCCAATGCCTAGAGCGGAGCATCGCCGTGTGCAAACCGGGAGCTTTCATCTGGGAAATTGGAGAAGCCATCGAAAACTACGCCCGCCAACACCGCTGCTCTGTAGTGAACCAATTTGTCGGCCATGGCGTCGGCCTCGCCTTCCACGAGCCCCCTGAAGTGCCCCACCACTACAATAACCTGCAGATTCCCATGGCGCCTGGCATGACCTTCACCATTGAGCCGATGATCAATGCAGGTGTGAGGGAAGGAGAGCTCGACGCAAAAGACGGGTGGACTGTCCGCACGAAAGACGGGAAACCTTCTGCTCAGTGGGAGCACACGATTTTGATTACCGAAACGGGCCACGAAGTCCTGACTCGTTAGAGGGCGTTCTGTAAAAAAATTTTGATCGATTTTTCGGTTCTTCAATCGAAAAGAGGCCAAAATAAT
>CAIVVG010000009.1 GCA_903909295.1 uncultured Chlamydiae bacterium | reverse complement strand
TCTTGGTAAAGCCGTTAAGAACGTAGAACAAGCGTTCAATGAACTATTAGTTAGTGATCTAAATTTCTCTTCTAGAGAAGAGAGTCTCCCCGTTCCAAGTGAGAAAGAAGTACAGTTCGCAGCACGCCTACAAGCAGAACAAGCAAGAGAGGAAGAAGGTCCGGCGGTTAAACTAGAAGGCAACGTAATTACTGGACAGATTCCTGTTTCAAAGCTGAGCACTTGCCAGAAAATTCAGAGAGCCATTATTCGCAAAATTCTTGGTATTTCAGAAGCTCAAAAACCAGAAATAGCTAGTAAGCCAAAAGCGGAAAAAATTGTGATTCCACAAGAGTTCGTAAATATCGCTAAACACCAAACGACAGTACGAACACTTCTAGCTACGCAAGAAAAAGATTACGCGATTCAACAACCCTATTCTCTTGCAGAAGCTTCTAAGATTTTTGATAAAGCTAAGACGGTGAAAGAATTTGATGCTCAATTCAGCGTTCTAACTCACTTGCTTCTGAACAAAGGGAATTCCTTTAAACGAGTCGTTCAATTACCCAGAGTCAGGCAGGAAGTGTTCCATCTGATGACTTGGCAACTACTTGCTGATATTAATATCAAGTATCAGCCGAAAAAAGCAGAAATGGCAGCAAATGAGGCTTATGAATCGGCTCAGAAAGAGCTTATAGAGCAGTTAAGCGCTGCTACACAGCAAAAAAACTATCAGGGAGTAAAGCGGGCCCTGGCTGGACTTGAAGCTCCAAAACAACGGCTAGAGAGTCTTGGTAAATCTCCCAAGGGGACTGCCCATGAGCAAGCAGCGATTAGACTCGTTGATTTTCATGAACAGCGACAGGGAGTTGCTGCCACCAAGCTCCAAGCCGCTTTCCGTGGGCGTGCTCAGAGGAAAGTAATCATCGCTACCGAGACAGCCAAAGCCGCTGATGCAGAGCTTGCTAAGACGGCCGCAGCTAGAAACGCCCTCGGCCTTCTTAAAGTAGCAGAAGCCCACAAAACTTTTGCTGAGGCCGCAGCTAAAGCCACGGCTGAATACGCTGCCCGCCAGGCTGAGCTTACCAATCCTTATGTCGGTGGAGAAGGATAATTAGTAACTAGAGAGCAAAGAGTGTTAAAGAGCGAAGGGGTCCCTTAAGGGGGCCCCTTTTTTTATGTGAGTAAGTCGGAGGTGGAGACGAGGATGTCGCGGAGGACTTTGAGGGGTTTTTGGTCGGCGTTGAAGTGGGAGAGGAGGGAGTGGGGGTAGTGTTGTAAGAGCTTCGCTGTCTCTTTTTGGTAAACGTCTAACCGTGTGCGGAGGACTTGGGGGTCCATGTCGTCGGTGCGCTTCTCGAGGATGGCGCGCCGCTGGATCCGCTTGATGAGGACGTCTGGGTTGTCGATGTCGAGGACGAGGATCCGTTCAACGACAATGTATTTTTTGAGGAGGTCGGCTTGCTGGAGGGTGCGGGGGATGCCGTCGAGGAGGAGGAGCTGCTGGTGGGGGAAGTAGCGGTTGGTGGCAATCAGGCCGTGGACGTAGTGGTGCCAGATCTGGATGGTCACTTCGTCGGGGAGGAGGTGGCCGCGGCTGGCGTAGCTGTGGTAGAGCTTGCCGGCGGGGGACTCGGGGCTGAGGGATCGGAAAATGTCTCCAGAAGAGAGGTGGAAGTGGTTGCCTGCGCTGCTGAGGAACTTGCCCACAGTCCCTTTGCCTGAGCCGGGGGGGCCAAAGATCAGGATCGAGCGGAATGGCTCGGTGTAGTGGGGAATAATCGCTTCTTCACGCATATCTGTCAGCGTATCTCACAGGTTTTTATCTATCAACTCTTTTATTTTTACAGGATTTACTTGCGTTGAATTTCATCTTTATTTGTGTTATAATTATGTAAAACATGCGGATTTATGAAATTAACTGAAATCAGACCAGTTCTCTTATTTGCGCAGTCGGAGCAAAGGGCTTTTGACGAGAAGCTTTTGGCGTTGCCTGAGGTTCGGCGGTTCGGCGAGCAGCATCCGGGGGCGTCTTATTCGCTGGCGGGGCGGGTTCTCACTTTGAAGAGCGGGGATGTGTCTCAAACGGTGACCCTTCCAAACGCGTCTCTTTACGATTGGGCGGGAGATAGGGCCCACGAAGCGCGCTACTCACAGATGTCTAAAGAGCAAATACAGGGGGCTGCGAAGACTTCTGAGGTGGCGGCGGCGAAATTGGGAGGCACTCAAATGAGTCTTTTTGATGCGGCTTTGTCGTTGCTCGATATAGCGAGTAGCTTTGGTTCTTTTATTCGATATGTAGTTGCTCTGGTTTCGGGGCCCAACCATTCTGGTGAGAGTGAATCGGGAATGTTTCTGGGTGGTAGTTGGTTTGTTTTTTCAGGGATTGAATTTTACAATGGGCTGAATGAAATGGATCGGGCGCAGTTGATGCGTGATGGAGAGGGGGTGGTCCGATCGTTTGTCATGATCGTTTCTGGGTTTGTCAACCTCTTGGGAAGTACCCTTTATACAATGGCTAAGGCGGGGTTGATGGCTGCTAAGATCTCTCCGATTGCAGATGCGTTCTTTGGTGTCTCGTCCGCGATCACGGCGGTGGTTGCGGGGGCTCGTTTGGGGTTGATTTTGGCATTCCGAAGTCGTTTAAATGAGAAGTGCAGCTCGGATGAAAAAGATCTCCCTAAGGCGCTCTCTTTTCTCCTTGATGAGGCGATCGGAAATCGGGAAGAGGGGAAGCCGAATGGGGCAGCTCTGGCAGAGAGGCAAGCGAAGTATTTTAAACGGAGGACGAGCGCCCTTGCATTGAAGAGTGTTTTGAGTAAGGCTCCTGGGTTGCTGGAGCGGTTGAAAGATCCAACCGATACCGATGCTGTGAAAGAGGCCAAGGAGTTGATCGCATTGGTCAAGAGGGAGAATACGAAAAAGGCTGTGCTCTTTGTCTTCGTGATGATCGCTTCCTTCCTCGCGATCGCCGGGATCGTTTTGGGAACCATCGCAACCTACGGGACCTTGCCTTTCATTTTGTACGCGATTTCTGTTTTGATCTCGCTTTCTTTGACGGGGTATAACTTGTTGTACCGCCGCCCTGCGCCTGAGAAGCCGAAAGAATTAGATCTTACGTCAGCTGCCTTCGCTTAGCTCGTTTTTTTCGAGGCGCTAGCTGAACCTATCCAAGTAAAAAGCTTTCGTCGATTTTAGGGATTATTTTGGCCGCTTTTCGATTCAAAATTGGGGGGCAATATCGACAAAAGTATATGGCCTCCCAATTTTGAAGTCGAAAATCGGCTTAAAAGAACCCTAAAATCGACCGAAACTTTTTACTTGGATAGGTTCCTTAGCTTTGGTATCAATTTTCAAGGTTTGATTTCCTTTGAGGAATTCAGAGCACTATCCAGCAACAAAATAATTTTTTCAAGAAAATTTGTGACGGTTCAGATATAACAGAGGTATGGCTGACCGTTGGATTCTCGATTTTCTCGATCATCTTCGCTCGGAGAGGGGCTTGTCTCCTCACACCATCGAGGCGTATGGGCGCGATGTGGGGGCGTTTGCCTCTTTTTGGACGGGGGGCGATTGGAAAGGGGTGCAGCCGGATACCATTTTGCGCTTCTTGGAGTCGCTCAAAGGGAAAGCCTATTCGTCGGCGACGGTTTGTCGGATGCTGATTGCTTTGAAGGTGTTTTTCCGCTTCTTGAAAAAGGAGGGGGTGATTGAGAGCGATTTGGGGAGCAGCTTTGCGACGCCGAAGCTGTGGCAGCTGGTTCCCGAAGTGCTGACGTATGAGGAGGTGGAAGCGCTCTTGGCGGGGCCCTCTGGAGAGGATCTGATCGGCGCGCGGGATCGAGCGGTACTGGAGTTGCTCTATGCGACGGGGATGCGGGTGTCGGAGCTGTGTCAGTTGCAGGTGACCGATTTGAGCGACACGTTCGTCAAGGTGCGGGGGAAGGGAAGGAAGGAGCGGCTGATTCCTGTGGGGAAAAAGGCGATTGCGGCGGTCGATCACTACCTGATCCATTTTCGGGGGAAGGCAGAGGGGGAGGCTTCGCTTTTCGTGACCAAGGGGGGAAAGCCGATCGATCGGATCACCGTTTGGGAGCGGGTGAAGTTCTACTCTAAAAGAGCGGGGATCGTCAAAGAGGTCTCTCCTCATACGCTGCGCCACTCGTTTGCGACCCATTTAC
>CAIVVG010000008.1 GCA_903909295.1 uncultured Chlamydiae bacterium | reverse complement strand
TTGGTGGGGCCGGCGTCTTCCTTTTTCAGAGAGCAGATGAAGGTATTTTCTTCTACGCGGGCGACGTCATCGGGATGGGAGTGGCACCAAAAACTGTGGGGACGTTTGAGGGGAACAAAGGTGCCCGCTTGAACGAGGAGCTGCTCTAGATGGCGGGCTTCCGCTTCAGAGCCGTCGCAAATGTGCACCTGTGCTGGGCGGCACAGCTTGGCGATTTCATCTACCCACTGCTTCACTGGCGGACTCCTATGGAGGAAAAAACGAACCACAGAGGCGAGGGCTTTGCCCTCGCGCTCCCATCAAAGGACTGGCGTCCTCTGAACTCCTTTTATAAATGGGATTCAAAAGGGCAACGCCCTTTTGCGGTGCTCGAGGCAGAGCCTCGACTCTGTGCCTCTGCGGTGAATCTTCCCCGCTCACAGCGATTTTTTCTTTTTGAACTTATCGAGGTACTCGAGCGCCTTGCCCGTTCCCATGCACACGGCGAGGAGCGGATTTTGGGCGACAAATACGGGCAGTCCTGTCTCTTTGATGAGGGCTTTATCGAGCCCTTTCATGAGCGCGCCGCCCCCTGCGAGAACCATCCCCCTTTCGACAAGGTCGGCGGCGAGTTCGGGAGGACATTTTTCGAGTGTGAGTTTGACGCTTTCAATGATTTGTTGGATCGGCTCTGCGAGGCACTCGCGGATTTCCACCGAATTGATCCGCTTGGTGATGGGCAGTCCTGCGACTTGGTCGCGGCCGCGCACTTCCATCTCAAGTTCGTTATTGCCGAGTGGATAAGCAGACCCGATGGTGATCTTGATCTCTTCCGCTGTTCGCGGGCCGATCATCAGGTTGTAGGTGCGGCGCATGTAGTTCATGATGCAATCGTCGAACTCATCCCCGGCGATCCGGAGCGAGCGAGACTCTACGATGCCGCCGAGCGAGATGATGGCGATTTCCGTCGTACCGCCGCCGATGTCGATGATCATGTTGCCGGAGGGCTCATGCACGGGGAGGTCGACGCCGATAGCTGCGGCCATCGGCTCTTCGATGAGGACCACTTCTTGTGCGCCTGCGTGGAGGGCGGAGTCTTCTACGGCGCGCTTTTCAACGCCGGTAATCCCTGAGGGAACTGCGATGAGAATGCGAGGTCGGAAGAGACTGCGGGAGGGGGTGACTCTTGCGATGAGGGCTTTTAACATCCCTTCGGCGATTTCAAAGTCGGCGATCACCCCATCTTTCATGGGGCGTACGGCGTGGATTTTGCGGGGCGTTTTGCCCAACATCGCTTTTGCCTTGTGACCGACTGCAAGTACTTCGCCGGTGAGAGAATCGACTGCGACCACGGAGGGCTCTGCCAAAACAATCCCTTTACCGCGCACATAGACGAGGGTGTTCGCTGTTCCTAAGTCGATGCCGATATCGCTCGACAAAATTCCATAAAAGCGGTGGAACTTTTTAAGGAAGAGCTCTTTCATCTCGTGGAATGTCTGGAGGGTGGGTCTATTTTTCTGCATAGTTTCTTTAAGTCTGTAAAAGTTCTAGTACATCTTCCCAGGTCAACTT
This sequence comes from uncultured Chlamydiae bacterium, assembly GCA_903909295.1. Taxonomy (GTDB): domain Bacteria; phylum Chlamydiota; class Chlamydiia; order Chlamydiales; family SM23-39; genus CAIVVG01. Next base: position 504 of record CAIVVG010000008.1, on the reverse strand, counting down.
CGCAATGGCTTCATCATCGCAGCTCACCACTTTCTTGACCAATCCTTTTTTACGTCGTTGCATTTCGACGATCTTTTCTTCAATGGTATTCAATGTGACGAGTTTGTAAGAAGAAACGGATTGTTTTTGTCCCATTCGGTGAACGCGATCAGTCGCCTGGTTTTCAACTGCTGGGTTCCACCACATATCGTAGTGAATGACGGTGTCGGCTCCCACCAAATTCAAACCTACGCCTCCAGCTCTCAGTGAGACCAAGAAGACTGGAATTTTTGGATTCTCATTGAACTCTTTGACGATTTCCAATCGATTTTTGGTCGAACCATCGAGATAAGAGAAGGGAATGCCCCTTTGCTCGAAATCTTCGCGCATGATTTGGAGCATGCGGGTGTACTGGCTGAAGATGACCGTTTTGTGATTTCCTTCGACGAGCGTCTGGAGCAATTCGAGAAGCATGTCGTACTTTGCGGAATCGCCGAGCTCTGCTTTTTCCTTCGCAAAAATAGC
>CAIVVG010000007.1 GCA_903909295.1 uncultured Chlamydiae bacterium | reverse complement strand
GAGATCATCTTGATTGCATGGGGGACATCGGGGGTTTGTCGGTATTCTAGCCCGGTGTATAAGTCTTCCTCATTTTCCCGGACGATCACCACGTCCATTTCGGGGTGCTTGGTCGCGACAAAGGGGAAGTAGGAGGTGCAAGGGCGGACGTTCGCGTAGAGGCCCAGCGCGCCGCGGATGGTTACGTTGATGCTCTTAAACCCTCCTCCTTGAGGAGTCGTGAGGGGAGCTTTTAAAAAGGCTTTGGTGTGGCGCAAGATCTCCCATGTCCCCGGGTCGATCCCGGTGGGGATGCCCTTGCGAAACATTTTTTCCCCGATCAGAACAGGGTGCGTCTCAATCTGGGCTCCAGCCGAACGGAGGATGTGGAGGGTTGCCTCCATGATCTCTGGGCCAATCCCATCGCCATCGGCCACTGCAATTGGTATCTTGCTCATGTTCCAAACTCTATGTGATTTTTTAGAAGACTTCAAGAAAAACAAGCGGTACACTGGAACCATGCTGAAACAGCTTTTTGAAGAACAAAGACAATCTCTCAATCACTTTCTCGATCGGATCGACCTGGACGCGGCCCAAAAGATCTTCGAAAAGCTCCTCGCTTGCCAAGGGGTCGTCATCCTCTCTGGCGTCGGAAAAAGTGGCCACATCGCCGAAAAAATCGCCACCACCCTCCTATCGACCGGGACCCGTTCCTTTTACCTGAATGCGGGGAATGCCCTCCACGGCGATATCGGCTTTGTCCATCCACAAGACATCTGGATGGCATTTAGCAAGAGCGGGGAGTCGGAAGAACTTTTGCAACTTTTGCCCCACATGAAGAAGCGGGGCGCCTTCACGATTGCCGTCGTCTCTAAAGCCTCTTCGCAACTGGCAGCGGGTGCTGACTTATCGATTTTCTTGCCCGTGGAACGGGAACTTTGTCCCCACAACCTCGCCCCCACCGTTTCCACCGCGGTGCAGCTGATTTTTGGCGACTGTTTGGCGGTTGGATTGATGAAGGCCAAAAATTTCAGCGTGGGCGACTTTGCCGCCAATCACCCAGCCGGGTTGATCGGAAGAAAAATCACCGTGAAGGTGGGGGATTTGATGCTGAAAGGGGAGGCCCTACCCCTCTGTCGAGCCGATGACCGGTTGATCGATGTGCTCCACGAATTATCTGAGAAACGGTGCGGCTGTCTACTGATTGCCGACCCGGAATTAGCCATTTTCACCGACGGCGATTTGCGCAGAGCTCTCCAGTCGCAAGCTCTCACTGTGTTGGAAAAGAAAGTGGGCGATCTTGCGACTCGGCGCCCCAAGACGATTTCTCCCGAACAACTGGCGCTTGAGGCGATCCAACAAATGCAAGGAATTACGGTTCTTCCCGTAGTCGAGAGGGGGAGCGTCGTAGGACTCATTCGGATGCACGACATTATTCAAGCAGGATTACAATAAAAAATAGGAGTTTTTTCTATGAACGGCCTCATGATTGCCGCGTTTGCGATTGGCTATTTAGCCATTATTTTTGAACACCCTTTGAAGGTGAATAAAACTGCCTCGGCCCTGCTGATGGCCGTCATCACTTGGGTCTTCGTTTTTTGGAATGGACCCAACCTCCACGCACTCGGAGAAAAACTCAACGACGTCAGCCAAATCATTTTCTTTCTGATGGGGGCCATGACCCTCGTAGAAGTCGTCGATATCCACAAAGGATTTAAGGTCATCACCGACCTCATCCACACCGGCTCCAAACGGAAAATGCTCTGGGTCATCGGATTTGTTACGTTTTTCTTGTCTGCCATCCTCGATAACCTCACCACTACCATCGTGATGATCTCCTTGCTCCGCAAGCTCGTTCCTGAGGCCAAGGATCGAAAAATCCTCGTAGCCGCTGTCATCATCGCCGCCAACGCCGGAGGCGCCTGGACCCCCATTGGAGACGTTACAACGACCATGCTCTGGATCAACGGGAACATCACCTCCTTTGCCATCATGAAATCACTCTTCTTGCCCAGCTTCTTGTCCCTGATCGCCGCGCTCGCCGTATTTGGATGGAATCTCAAAGGCAATTACACAGGCGCCGTAGCAAGAGCTCGTGAAGACACCGTCGAGCCCGGCTCACGCGTCGTATTTTTTACCGGCATTGGCGCCCTCGTCGCGGTTCCCATTTTTAAAGCGCTGACGGGACTGCCCCCCTTCATGGGCATTTTACTTGCGCTAGGCATCCTGTGGCTCGTCACAGACCTGATGCACGCCCCTCACGAAACCAGGGACTACCTACGCCTTCCCGAAGTGCTCCGCCGCATCGACACATCCGGAGTTCTCTTCTTCTTGGGGATCTTGCTTTGCATCAGCGCCCTCGACGTCGCAGGCCTCCTCAGCGACCTGGCCTATTTTCTAAACACCTATATCCCCAACTTATCGATTGTGACGGTGATCATCGGACTCGTCTCCGCCGTCGTCGACAACGTCCCTCTCGTCGCAGCTGGCATGGGGATGTACGATCTCGCGACCTATCCCGTCGACTCTTTGCTCTGGCAAATGCTTGCCTATTGCGCAGGAACGGGAGGGAGCATCCTGATCATCGGCTCTGCCGCAGGCGTCGCCGCGATGGGGATGGAAAAAATCGACTTTATCTGGTACTGCAAACGGGTCAGCTTGACCGCTCTGGTGAGCTATTTCACCGGCGTGGGAGTCTTTCTGCTGCAGCAAATGGTGTAGGTCGGTAAGAAAAATATAACCACAGAGGCGAGGGCTTTGCCCTCGCGCTCCCATCAAAGGACTGCCGTCCTCTGAACTCCTGTTATTTGGGTTTCAAAAGGGCCGAAGCTCTTTTGCGGAGCTCGAGGCGGCGCCTCGACTCTGTGCCTCTGTGGTTATTTTTTTCTAACGAAAAAGGGCCTCGCATTGCTGCGAGGCCCCGACATGATAGTGCTGACTGCTCTTGGCAAATTAGAAGTCGAGAGCCAGTTTCAGCGAGAATCCGTTCAAGGTCAAGTTACCGCGAGCCACTGTCTCGTTGGTAAATGCACCAGTAGAACCCTGGCCACTTGAGAATCTACGGATATTGAGTTGATCCCACCATTCGTGGAACTCATACGCTGCTTCCAGAGAGACATAATATTTGCTTCGGCTGAAGAAATGTCCCCAACCAAAACCAAGCATCATCTCCATGTTCGGGCAGTTTTGATAATGATCATCATCTACAGTGTATCCATCTGCAGTAGTAGATGGAATTGCTAGACGTTGACTGATATCAAATTTTCCGAAGAGCATAGAAGCTGCAAAGTTACCAAAGAGCCAGAAGCCCTTGCCCAACATCCACTGAGAATCAAATCCAAGGCGAGAACCAACGCCCCAGAAATCGTTATCCGCGTGGAAAATCGTTCTCGTGGCTGTTCCCACTCCAGAGTAGTCAACCGCATAATGTTGGTCGATCCAACCAGCGCGGAGTCCGAAGTGTGGCTTTAAAATTACGTAACGGCTCACATGGTAAGGCTTCGCCAAGCGGATATCGAGCATGTCATAATGCACGTTCCATTTGCCAGAAGCTGACAGGCCGTAGAATCCGACAGGCGTCGTTGTACCAACGAGATGGCTAGGGACGATCGATCCACTAGGTTGTACCATTTGTCGTTTGTATTCGGTGATATTGATCCAGGTCCAATTGAAGTCCAGGTTCCAAGCATCGTGGTTGAGATAGAATCCCAAGCCAAAACGCATACCATAATTGTACCCATAGTCGCCATTTTGAGAAGAAAATCCAAGGGCTTTGCCATTGGACAGGGGGACGTTCAATGCTGAAGCATCCTCGATACCAAAGGTCAGGCCATCTTCTTTCGCCTGGAAGGCCAGAGCATCTATGTGGATGTAGAAATCTCTTGGGCAAGCCAGATTCATATCTTTAGGGAAAGCAAACGCGAAAGGACCGGGTTTCGGTTCTTCGCAACAGACGTCTGGTTTCGGCTCACAGGCAGCTCGAGGAATCGCGTACAGGCTCGTTGTCGCTACAAGAGCGACAAGAGAGGACGCCAGCATCCCGCCAAACGATCTTTTCCATTTGAAATGCATAACATTCTCCATTTTTTTTCGTGTTGAGAGCCGCCATTCAGACGCCCTCTATTAAAACTTCCTCTCGAGTTTCCTCAAGAAGACTCGTTTCTGAACCTGACAATAAATATTTATCTTGAATCTTGGCAACACTTTTTTTTATAGAGGTTGCCGCGCAACCAGGTCTCGATGATTAAAATGTACGTAAGCGCTGTGTTTTCAGTGAGTTGCGTCGCATTTCAGTCAAAATATTGCCAAAAAAATGGGAAATCAGGTATGTTCTTAACTTCGTTTCAAGCAGAAATCTGATGAAAGAAGCGAACAGAACAGCGAGACTGTTCAAGTAGTTTTGACAGCGGGAAAAGAGAAGAGTAAGAAAGTAAGTTTGTGCGGGGTTCATAAGAACCCCCAAACGTCAACAGTAATTTATATTTTTTTGAGAATTTGATCTTGGTTCAGATCGAATGCTGACGGCGTGGATGAGGCATGCAAGTCGTACGATATAGGGGCAACTCTATATAGTGGCGCAAGGGTTAGTAATACATAGATAATCTGCCTTTGACTTAAGGATAACGGCTGGAAACGGCCGCTAATACTCAATGAGGTGGCACAAGGCATCTTGTGTTTATCAACGCGGGGGATCGAAAGACCTCGTGGTCGAAGAAGAGTCTATGGGATATCAGCTAGTTGGTGAGGTAATGGCTCACCAAGGCTAAGACGTCTAGGCGGATTGAGAGATTGACCGCCAACACTGGGACTGAGACACTGCCCAGACTCCTACGGGAGGCTGCAGTCGAGAATCTTTCGCAATGGGCGAAAGCCTGACGAAGCGACGCCGTGTGAGCGAAGAAGGCCTTCGGGTTGTAAAGCTCTTTCGCTAGGGAACAAGAAAGACAGGATAACACCTTGTCAATTTGATGGTACTTGGTAAAGAAGCACCGGCTAACTCCGTGCCAGCAGCTGCGGTAATACGGAGGGTGCAAGCATTGATCGGAATTACTGGGCGTAAAGGGCGCGTAGGCGGTTGGAT
>CAIVVG010000006.1 GCA_903909295.1 uncultured Chlamydiae bacterium | reverse complement strand
TAAATGTACAATGCATTGTACAATAAGGGGAAAAGCTATCTGAGTCTATGTACACACTGATCAAAGCTCCGGAATTCGAGGACTGGTACAACGAACAACCGCTGAAATCGAAGTTCCAAATTGACGATCGTCTCTTGCACATAGTCTCTGACGGACATTTTGGAGTGCACAAAGATCTAACGGCAGAGGTTTCTGAACTGAAATGGGACAGTGGCAGAAGAATTTACTATGCTTACCTCGCCAAAGAGGATATTTTGTTGCTTTTAGGAGGAAATAAGAATGGTCAAGACAAAGACATCAGGAAAGCGAAAAAAATCTTCAGAAAGTACACAGAAAAAGGCTCATCGTCTTAAAAAAGGCATTCATCTGCCCACGCATGACCCTTTAAAGACTCTGACCAACCAGAAGTTTGTCGCTCAGGCGTTCTGGGAGTGTTTAAGAGATAACGATCCCGAGGGGGCTGCCGAAATCATTGCAATCCATGTCACCGCTCTGAATAAGTCGCAGTTAGCCGCAGAAGAGGGAATCCCCCGTTCTACAATTTATCATTGTCTTCGAAACAAAAATCCTACTCTAAAAACCATTGCAAAACTCATCCACTTTTGTCTGTAATTACTTAAGCCAGCAGCTCTAAACACAAAGACAGCTTGAGATTTCTCTGGTAGCCCAGCAGTGCCTGAGCGACTTTTTTCTCCACGACTTCGAGGGGCGGTAACGAATGCGCCACCATCGGCTCTTCGGGGAAGAAGAGTCCTTTGTCTTGTCCCATCTTCCGGGCTTGTTGGTCTCTATGCCACATGAGCACGAGGGCAAAGAGGTGCTCTACTGCCTGGGCGGCGAGGAGGGGGTCCTCTTGCTCGCCCACCAGCGCTTCAATCTGACCGACTTTCTGGGCGACGTCTAAGTAGTTCTTGGGACTTCGCAACAAAGCAAACAACAGTTGTTTTTGCTCCCCTAACTGGGGGTTGGTGGCCAGCTCAATGGCGCGCTGGCAAGAGCCTTGTGCGACGAGAGCCCATTCTTGGGAAAAACCTTTCTTGCGCAGGAGCGCGGCGACGGCTTCTTCGGGAAGGGAATGGAATGTGAGGGGGATGCAGCGGGACAAAATCGTCGGCAAAATCTCTTGGGGGTTGCTGGTGATGAGGATAAATTGGGTATCGGGGGAGGGCTCTTCGAGGGTTTTGAGGAGGGCGTTGGCGCTGGCTGGCTGCATCCGTTCGACCGCGTCCAACACAAATACCTTTCGAGTGGCTTCGAAGGGGGCGGTGTGTTCTCGGTCGATGAGGCGGCGGAGGGTCTCGATGGCGTAGAGTCCCCCTTTTCCTTCGGGGGCGTGGAGGTGGAAGTCGGGATGGTTGCCGCTTTCAATGCGCTCTAAAGTGGTTTTGAGGAGGTGGGCGGCTAAGGCGAGGGCAAACTGTCTCTTGCCGACGCCGAAGGGGCCGATGAAGAGGAGGGTTTGGGGAAGGGTGCCGGCTGAGCAGGCTTGCGAGAGGTAGGCTTTGAGGAGGTCGTGTCCTAGCAGTGTTTCAAACATGTTGGTGGATCAGGCGCATGGCGTTTTCGCAAACTTGGGGAATGGTCTCTTCTGCGTCGATGAGATGGAAGCGGCGGGGGTCGGCGTTGTGCATCTGCAGATAGGCCTGCCGAATGCGGGAGTGAAACTCGAGGGTCTCTGCTTCGATCCGGTCGTGGTGCTGTCTCGCTTTGGCTCGAGCGAGCCCTTTCTCCGGGGAGATGTCAAGGCAGAGGGTCAAATCGGGCTTGAGTCCTTGGGAGATAAAGTTGCAAAATTCAGCAACTTTTTCTATTCCCAGTCCGCGAGCGGCTCCTTGGTAGCTGATCGAGGAATCGTTGAACCGATCGCAGAGGACAATTTTCCCCTCTTCTAGCGCGGGGCCGATCACTTGATTGATGTGTTCGGCGCGAGCGGCGAGAAAAAGGCAGAGCTCTGCTTCGGCGGTCATCGACTCTCCTTGGAGGAGGATCTTTCGGATCTGCTCGCCGAGGGGGGTCCCTCCAGGCTCTCGGGTTTTTAAGATCGAGTGCCCTTCTCGGGTCAGCTGGAGGGAAACCTGGTCGATCAGAGTCGACTTGCCGGCTCCCTCACCCCCTTCAAACGTGATGAAGAGGCCCCTTTTCACACTTCTGCAACCGCTTCGATTTTCTGAGCGCCTACAACGAGGTCTTTTTCCTCTTTGATATTGACGAGGCGAACACCTTGGGTCGATCTGCCCATGACGCGCACTTCGTCCATCCGAATGCGGACTGCTTGTCCGTCTCCGGACATGAGGAGGACGCTATCGGCGTCTGTGACGCTGAGGGCTGCTATGACAAGGCCATTGCGGTCAGAGGTGATGATGGAGCGAACTCCTACGCCGCCTCGATTCGTTTGGCGAAAGCCCTCCACTTTGGACCGTTTGCCGTAGCCGTTTTCGCAGATGACGAGAATGGTATCTTCAGGGGAAACCACTTCGCAGCTGACGACTTTGTCTTTCTCATTTTTCAACGTGACGCCGCGAACGCCTCTTGCGACTCGTCCCATATCTCTCACGAGGGACTGATCGAAGCGAACGGCCATTCCGTTGCGGGTAAAGAGCATGATCTGTTGGTCTTTATGGGTCATCCGTGCGGCGATGAGTTCATCCCCTTCGTCGATATTGAGGGCAAAGACCCCTTTGCGGCGCGGGTTGCTAAATTCAGAGAGCTGGGTCTTTTTCACAACCCCTTTGAGGGTGGCGAGCAAGATGGAGGCATCTTCTTCAAAATTCTTGACGCGCAAAATGGCGGCGACTTTCTCATTTTCCCGGAGATCTTCTAAGAGGTTGATGATCGGGCGCCCCTTAGTGCGGCGGCCTGTCTCTGGGATTTGCCATACTTTGGTCCAGTAACATCTGCCGTGCGTGGTGAAGATCAAGAGATAGTCATGCGTAGAGGCGACGTAGATGTTTTTCAGCGTGTCGGCCTCTTTTTTCATCTCCATGCCAATGACGCCGGCGCCACCTCTTCGCTGTTCGCGGAAGGTGTTGATCGGCATTCTCTTGATATAATCATCGCTCGAAATCGCAATGACCACCTGTTCGTCTGCGATGAGGTCTTCCATTTGGAACTCCCCTTCGGCGGCGATGATCTTG
>CAIVVG010000005.1 GCA_903909295.1 uncultured Chlamydiae bacterium | reverse complement strand
AATCATGTTATTCCGGGTATTGTGGTGAAGGGCCCACACAAGCTGCCCCATATTGGAGGGGAAATCCCTTTTGCCCTTGTGTTAGCTCTTCTAAACAGTTTGGTCTACCCCATTTTAAAACTCATTGATAAGGGTGCCCTTTTGACCAAAACGATTTTGGCTACGATCGCCCTCAACTTTTCCGCCTACGCGCTTCTTAAGGTGATCCCGATTGATCTCCACGTGGAGAGCATCGAAGGCTATTTCATCGCTGCGACGACCGTAACCATAGGGAGCATCCTAGCACATTTACGGGAAATAAAAAAGACCAGTGTGAAGATTGAACACCCACCAGGACACCCATGAATTATATAAGAAGTCTCTTTTTGAATTTTTTGGTGGTCTTTTTTGTCGATCGGGTGGCCCCCGGGATTGAGATCGCCCAGTTTGAGCAAGTACCGAATATACTGGCCGACCTGTTCTTTGCCCTGATCGTCGGGTTCCTCAATGCATCGATCTTTCCCTTCTACGCCATTATGGAGATCCCCTTCTCTATCCAGAAGTTGGCCATCATCAGCTTCATCATTAGCTTCGGCGCCTTTACCGTTATCGCGGTAGTTCCATTTGGGGTTCATGTCATTGCTGTTTCAGGGGTTGTGGTTGGGGGGCTCGTCGTCTGGGCGACCTCTTGCGTCTGCAATTACCTAGAATGGCGCAGCGACCAGGGCCCCTCTTAAAAAAGATCAATTTTTCTGTCTCACACCTAATGCAGTTTCGCTGTCTGGTGTTAAATAATTACGTTTAGTTGCAATTAATGTCGTTTAGTATAATAATAAGATCGTGAGGTCGTTATTATGTCAAACAAAGTGAAAGAAGTTGCTGAGTTTCAGGGCGCAATGGAAAATTTGAGCGCGATTGCATCGATCGACCTCAGTAACCCCCCTTCTTTAGGGGTGGTCGGGGAAAATCGCTTAGTGACTCACGCCGAGGAGTTTGACAAAGTTGAATGGCTAGGTGGGGAAGGGACCGAGGAAATTTTTGAGATCCTCGACTGGACCTATGGGGTGGTCTACCGCTATTTGGTGGGGATGGTCCAAGATCCAAAAACCGATTGGAGCGAGGAGAAGACTCGTGAGGGGGTCGCTGGGATCATGGAGCTGGTAGGGGAGTCTGCCGTTAAAGTAGAGACTTTGATGGCTCGCCGCATGGGACATCCGCTAGAGGAAAAATTGACCGATCTAGCGGCTTTCAAGGACATTCAAGAACTGTATCGAGAAAAGCTTGCCACATCGATGGAGTTAGAAGAGGGGGTCATACACGAAACGGCTCACTTGAAAAACTGGGAAGAGGTGGTGCGCGATCGGGAGTATGAACTTTTTTACATCCGAGATGAGGAGGGGCGCGTCTTTTTCAATCCCGACCTCCTGCGCCATGTGAAGGTCGCTTGCGATTTCGAGGGAGATTCCTTTGAGGAAGACCCCCTTCTTAAAGTGCGTGCGATGCGCGATCGGGATATTCACACTTCTGCAGGGCAAGCTCTGATTGAATGCCACGGCTTGATCGCTGAGTTTTTTAGGGCATACACGAAGTTGGAAAATCACGCTTTTGCGCAGCTGCTCAGTGAGGCGATTTTAGCCCTTTTACTGGCGGGAAATTCTCATCACCTACTGACGCATACTTCGGGGAAGAGTTGCTTGCAGTACTTTGCCGATTTCCAGATGTTTTTAAGAGATGCGCTCGTCAGTCCCGAGTACCAAAAATTGATCGCCTATCCCCCTGATGCCAAGGACAAGATTTCTCATCTCTTGCTGCAGTTGACCCATTCTCTTTGCCGCCTGCTGTTTTTGCGCACGGGAGGGGTCAAGCAAGAGGCGATCGGACTCATTCACCGCGTCATGCGCCGTGGAGAAGAAGAGAAGCAAAAGGGGAAAAAGCCTATTTTGAAAGGGGAGACCGTCTGGGATCAGCTGTCCCTCGACGATGAAAAATTCCGCACGCACCTCTCGAAGTTTCCGAACGGCCCCCTCTTTCAGATTCTCGATCTGATTCGCGAGCAAGAACAGGTCCCCTTTGATCCTTTATTCCAGCAAAATCTCCCTTCCCGCGTCTATGGCATGGAAGTGAGAGGCCATTTGGTGGACCTCATTCGGCTCCCTTGCCCCACCAAGCAGGCGATCATCAATAAAGCCGAGATCGTCGGCGAGTTTCGGGGATATCTCCGCTCGCTCAAACCCAAAGAGCGGCACCTGATGATCAACTTCCAAGACCGAACCTCTTGGATTGAGCTGGCTCGCAATCGCGCTTTAGAGGGGCTCCAAAAGAACGCCGAATTTGGACAAAAATTTTTCCTGATGACGCTGCCCAAAAGTTCTGATTTTTACTACCAGAATGCCGAGTATGCCAACGTCCAGAGCGCCGCCGATTTTTTAGCGACCTTCCAGGCTCAGTTGGCCTCTTCTGAAGAGTGCGGATTCCTCTTGCCGATCCCTCCTAAAGAGATGAGCTCTTTTGTGGAAAAAATACTCCCCGCGATCCATAAACACTATTTCCGCAACAAAAGCACTTTAGAGCGAGGCGAGCGGGAAGATTTCATTGAGCTGTTCTACCAGTTCTTGATTCTGAAAGCGGTCTTGTGAGTATCTTCTTTCCTAGAGGAATTTGAAAGAATACATCTTTCAGGTCAATTTTTGAAAACACAGTCACATCCTTTAAACTGCAAATAATCTCTT
>CAIVVG010000004.1 GCA_903909295.1 uncultured Chlamydiae bacterium | reverse complement strand
CATATCGTCGGCCAGGATCCCATTTAAGTACATGCAGCGGAGCCGCTCCAACCAGTGAACCCCTTCGAGTTGGTAAGGGCGCAGCTGTGCATGGACCTCTTTCGGCATAGGAGAAGCGATCAAAGGAACCTCCCCTAACATCTGACTGCGGATCTCGATCAATTGAGGAGACATGGTGAATGCGACGGGAAGCCCATCGAATGCTTTGGGATCGATCGTCGCCAAATTCCAAAGAGGTTTGGCCTCTTTATGGCTGTCGAGTTTTTTGATCCCCAGCTCATCGAAGAGCTGTACGAGCTTTCCAACCCGATCGAGGTCGAGCACCAAAATCTTTGAGAAGCGATTGATCGCATCTTTGCCCTTTTTGGCATCGAGCTCCAAATAGGACCGTTTGGCCGAGAGACACTCCCAGAGAAGATCCAGCCTGACCCCTTTCAGAGCGCCATTGACCACGAGATCAATATTGTAATAACCCATGGTAGAGGCCACGTCGAGAGTGAGCTCAAAGGTCGTCTCATCGTAGATAAATTGATCGGTTAAATTCTGAGGACACTCAAATTGAACGCGGTGCTGATTGCGCGGGATCACCCCCGTCATGAATTCCACGATCTTCTTTTCTGTCTTGGCTACATAGGTCCCCGTCTGAGGATTGAACAAAAAATCCTGGAAGAGATCGTCGATGATCTGCCGTTCTTCCACCAAATTGCGCGCCAAAATCCCCTGCTCGTTCACAAACGCCTTGATGTGATCATAGGTCAGTTTCGAGCCCACAGAAGGGAGCTCTTGCCCATCGTACGCAAAGAAGAGAGTTGCCTCCAACTCCCCGTCCAAATAAGAGAGATGGCAGCGAGAACCGAGTTTTCCGGCGAAAGGAAGCGTTACGAACTTTTCAATGATCTGCTGATTGGCCACTTCGGCATATTTTTTGAGCTCCGGCAGCGAATTTTCGACAAACGTTCCAAAAAGAGGTTCTGGCACCGTCATATCGCGAATCGCAGACAAATGCATCAAGTGCGTCCGCTTGATATGAGAAGGGAAACGGTAATACGTATCTTGATAGAGCATTCCCGGCTGAGCGCATTCGAATAAAGTCACCTCTTCGACATTCAAGACCGCCTCTCCAGCGACCAACTTCGGATTGAACAAAAGCTTTGCCGCCGGAGGCTCGATGTACTCGAGATGGAAACGAAACACCACCGGATGAGGCGCGTAGCGAAGGGGCGTCTCCAGCGTCCCTAAATACAAACAAGGCAACATCGGGAGCTCATCCTCATCGCTCTTAAAACCCCGCGGACCCAACGTCCGCATCGCCACCGCATGCGCCTGAGATAAGAGAAGACCAAACGCCTCCGGATCGATCTGCGCGATTCTGTGCGCCCGCTCATTTTGCGTCGCATCCAAAAACCGAGCCTGATCCATGATGATCTGCAGCAACGTCGCCCCCACCTCATCAAAACTCTTTAAGGAGAAAAAGAGACGCCGCCCACCTACAAAGAGAGGCTCCTCATAGCGCACCGCCTCCAAAAATCCCTTCAACTGAGAAATCTGCAGCGGTTTCGAGCGAAAAGGCAACCGCAGAGCCAATTGCAGCTCTACCTTTTTATCCCCCTGCTGGAGCGACTGCGGATTGAAAATCACTGCCAGTTCAGCCTGAGCCAGCGAGCCCTCTTCACGCGGCAAAAAGAACGGAGCCTGAGACAAGACATTCGAAGAGGCCACATACTCCTGCAACACCTGCTTGTGGTAGCGCGCATCCTGCTTGACCACCTCTTTCGTCTCCGCTTCCTTGATCGCCTCGATCAACTCCGCCTTTTCCTTCGTATCAAACTGATCGTCTTTGGAGATATCGGACTCTTTCGAGTACTCGATCAGCAAAGAATCAATCTTATCTTCGAGGAAAAAGACCAAAGCGGCTAAGTGTTGGCAATCGAATCTACTCGGGCAATCGCAATTCGTATGGACCGCTTGCGATTCAAAGCGATCGACCTCGATTTCGCTCTCATAAGTGCTGTCAAAATTGCTCAACACCCGACTGCTGAACCGAATCGTGTCATTGTCGAGCCGCAAAATCTTCGCTGCTACGATCTTATTTTTTTCGTAAAGCTGCTTCCCCTCTTTAAGGATGGCTGAAGAGAAATCTTGCTTGAGCTTGCGGAAATTCAACATACTTATACGCCCCGTGACAAATCTATCCGAAGACTTGGTTTTACCGATTTTCCATATGTGTTGCAACGAAAATCTTTAGGTCAGAGATGGGCTATAGGAATTTTTGATGAGATTTTTTAATTCCTCAACACACCCCTTGTCCAAAAAAAGAGGTTTCGGCATAATGGGGCCCTTTACTGTTTGCGGGCGTAGCTCAGTGGTAGAGCATCACGTTGCCAACGTGAGGGTCGTGAGTTCGAGCCTCATCGCCCGCTATTCTTTAAGTTAGGAGAACTTCGTGTCACAAACAGACCTCGCTTCGCCGCAAGTAGATTTTTCAAATGACCTGGTGAACCTCACCGTCCATCGCAAACCCGCCTGCCGCGTGGAGTTCCACGTCAAAACGGGCGAAAAGCTCATCTCCCAGGCCCGTAAAATGGCGATCAAGGCGATCAATAAAGAGGTCTCCTTCCCCGGCTTCCGCCCCGGCAAAGCCCCTGAAGAGGTCATTTTAAAAAAATATCCTAACGATATCGATAAGCAACTCCACAAGTCTCTGGCCGATCTCGTCTACGTCGAAGCGCAAAAACTGGCCCGCATTCCCCTCTTGAACAACAATGCCCAGATCTCTTTTGACATGAAGAGCAAAACCGCAACCCAAGCCGAACTCCTCTTTTCCTTTGAGACAGAGCCTGTGATCCCCCAGATTGACAAAACTCTTTTTAAGCCCCAGGCTGTCAATCGCCTTGAAGTGGGAGAGACCCAAATCAACGAAGCAGTCAAACAAATGCTTTTCTTCTTTGCCGAGTGGAAACTCGTCGAAGATCGCCCCACCCAAGCGGGCGACTACGTCATGATCGACCTCGATACGATCGACGGCGAACACGTAGAGCGGGTGTTCAACCATATCCGCTTTGAAGTGTCTCCGGAACGGATGGCTAACTGGATGCGCAGCCTGGTCATCGGCTCCAAAACAGGCGATGTGTTAGAAGGGATGAGCGAGCCCGATGATGACGCTTCTGAGGCCGACCGGAACGAATTTAAGCCGAAAAAGGTCCGAGTGACTGTCTTGAAAGTCGAAGAGGCCTCTCTCCCCGCCATCGACGATGAGTTTGCCAAAAAAGTGGGCGCCGTCGACGTCGCGCAGATGTACAAAACCGTCTCCGATCTCTTGAATAAACAAGCGGAAGAAAAGGTCTCTGGCCAGCTCCGCGAACAGATCAACACCTTCCTCAGCACCCAGTACCCCTTTGATCTCCCCCTCTCTTTGGTTGAGGCGGAAAAGAAGCAGCGGCTCAGCGAGATGATGCAAGACCCTAAGGCAAAAACGGCCTGGCAAAAAATGTCCCAAGAAGAGAGAAAGACCCAAGAACAAGCCTTGGCCGATGAAGCGGCCCAAGCGGTCCGCCTCTTCTACCTCTCCCGCCAGATCGTCCGAGACGCAAACGTCCCTGTCACCCACAAAGAGGTACAGTACGAAGCAGTAGCCCTCCTCCAATCCAACGGGACTCGCGACGTAGAAGTCGACCGCATTCCAAGAGAAGTTTACGCCCTGGCTTTTTCGAAAGTGATCCTGGCCAAAGCGCAAGACTTCATTTTGGAAGAAAAAGCTTGATTTGAGGGACTCCCCCCTCTATAAGAGGGAAAAAAGCGAGGTAATTTTATGTCTCTAACTCCCTATGTAATTGAGAACACAGACCGCGGTGGTGAACGTTCGATGGATATTTACTCCCGTCTTTTAAAAGACAGGATCATTTTCATCGGCACCGACATCACAGACCAAATCGCCAACGTCGTCGTGGCTCAGCTCCTCTTCCTGAAAATGGAAGACCCTAAAAAAGACATCAGCCTCTACATCAACTCCGCGGGAGGCCAGATCACCGCAGGCCTCGCCATCTTGGATACGATGGAGTTCCTCGGCTGCGATATCAACACCTACTGCATTGGACAAGCCGCCTCGATGGCCGCCATCCTCCTCGCTGCCGGAACGAAAGGCAAACGATTTGCCCTCCCCCACAGCCGGATCATGATCCACCAACCGTATGGCGGCATCATGGGTACCTCTGAGGACATCGCGCTGCAAGCCAAAGAGATTTTAGAACTCAAGCAAATGACCGCACAACTCATGGCCCGCTTTACGGGACAATCTATGGAGCGAATCATTGACGACTCTGAGCGCGACTTCTACATGAACCCCGAAGCCGCCCTCAAATATGGGATTGTCGACCACATCGCCAAACCGCCCACCAAGCCAATCGTTTCTTCACTCTTAACCCCTGAACTCAGTACAAAATGACCACAAAAAAAGATGCCACGACCTGTTCTTTCTGCGGCCGAGCAGAAGACGCTGTAGAAAAGCTGATTTCAGGCCCCAATGCCTATATCTGCGATAAGTGCGTGGCTCTTTGTCTCGATATCATCCAGAAAAAACCTGCCGCTCAGGAGATGAAGCTCTTTAAACCCAAAGAGATCAAGCAACATCTCGATGAGTACATCATTGGGCAAGAGTCGGCCAAAAGGACCATTGCAGTGGCGGTCTACAACCACTACAAAAGAATCCGCTCCCTCTCTCAGAAAAAAGAGATTGAATATAGCAAATCGAACGTCATGCTGATCGGTCCCACCGGCTCAGGCAAAACCCTCATCGCCCGAACGTTGGCCCTCATCCTCGACGTCCCTTTTGCGATCTCCGACGCCACGACCCTCACGGAAGCCGGCTACGTCGGCGAAGACGTGGAAAACATCATCCTCCGCCTCCTACAAGCTGCCGACTACGACGTCGCCAAAGCGGAAAACGGAATTATTTACATCGATGAGATCGATAAAATCCGCAAAACCACCTCCAACGTCTCGATCACCCGCGACGTCTCCGGCGAAGGGGTGCAGCAAGCCCTTTTAAAAATCGTCGAAGGAACGGTTGCCAACGTCCCCCCCAAAGGAGGCCGCAAGCACCCGAACCAAGAGTACATTAAGGTCAACACCCAAAACATCCTCTTCATCGTCGGCGGCGCTTTTGTCCACCTCGATAAAATCATCTCCAAACGGCTCGGCAAGAGCATCATCGGCTTTGATGTCGCGAAGAAGAAAGATGGAGATATCCACGAGACGAACTACCTCCTCTCGCAAGTAGAACCGGAGGATTTGATTTCCTTTGGGATGATTCCTGAATTTGTGGGACGGTTCAACTCCATTGCGAACTGCAATGAGTTGACCACAGAAGATTTAGTAGAGATTTTGACCCAACCGAAGAACGCGATTGTCAAGCAGTATCAGTACCTCTTCCACGAAGAGAATGTGAAGCTGAGCTTTACCGAAGACGCCCTCCGAGCGATCGCCGAAAAGGCCAAAGAGACAGGAACCGGAGCCAGAGCCCTCCGCATGATTGCAGAGAGCACCCTCCTCGACCTCATGTTCGAGGTCCCCTCCGACCCCACCATCCGCGAAATCATCGTCGAAGGGGAAACCATCCGCAAGGATCAGCCCCCCAGAGTCGTCCGCACCCATACGGCTTAATCTATCATGTCGGAAGGCTTTATCCACCACCAAAGACATGAGAAAAGGTCCCACCCAGACTTTTCCTTGGGCTTGGGCGCCGCGGCCTGATCAGGGGCCGGCGGCTGAGCAACAGGAGGGACATTGTCCTCCCCTTTGCTGAATACCTTGTTCACGATTTCCTGAGCACCCTCGTCGACGGCTTTTTTGCGCTGCGTTCCAAGCGGATCGAGCTTCGACCAGTCATCCGACGTGAGCTCTTTCTCCCCTCTCAACTTGTACATCAAGTCCACCCGATCCTCTTGAAAGGAACTGAAGTAAGGGATCTTAGAGGAACTCATCACCTCATCAAGCACCTGTTGCCCTCTGGAAGGTGCACTT
>CAIVVG010000003.1 GCA_903909295.1 uncultured Chlamydiae bacterium | reverse complement strand
ACAAACTTACTTTCTTACTCTTCTCTTTTCCCACTGTCAAAACTGCTTGAACAGTCTCGCTGTTCTGTTTCTCGTGATTCAGCATCAAAAGAATAAGCAAGACTATACAAGAAGTGGGGATTTTTGTGCAAATTTTTTCGTTTTCCTCTATGGAAAGGGATTTTAATCCGGTGAATTTAAGCCTGAAAATTGGGGAGGTTCGAGGAGAAAATAGCAGGGATCGGCCGTCCCCGAAGCGGGGCCCCCGCGCCGGCAGGAGCGCCGAAACGGCGGCAGGATGGCGGGGAAGCCCCGCACCCCAAGAAAAATTACAAGATGTTGGATGGGCAGGATAAAAAAAACCATCCTGTTATTTTTGGGAAGCCCTCGCCGCTCCTGCCCGCACGCTTCGTGCGGCTCCCTGTTCATTTATTTTTATGGCGTGACTAGAGTGAAAAAGACCCTGCAAAATAGGCGTGTGTGGGGGGTTCTGGACGCTCGCTTACGGTCCGAAAAAGGTAAATGTGCTCATCGGTGACCCTCACCTCTTCAGAGACCCATTTTCCATCGGCCTGGTAGACCCGTCTCTCTGGGAAAGGGCCCGTTCGAGGAGAGACGACCAGTCGGAACTCTTCCCCATCGAGTACGGCACTCGCCTCAAAACGCCCCGCTATTGTCTGGTAGACGGGCTCCGCAGGAAAACGGACAAGAAAAGACTCTGTCCCCACCGTTTTTCGAAAAATCACCCAAATCGAGGGGTCATCCTTGGGGGTTTCAAAAGAAGACTTTATAGGTTGGTCGAGCGAAACCCACCCGTCGGCGGAGAGTTCCTTTCCAAAGAGAGCAGAACCCGCTAAGAATAAAGCGATAATGGTTTTTACAAAAAACTTCATTTTACCACCCTTTAATGACGTATATAGTACCATTTAACGGACTTAAAAAACATTCATATAAAAATTATTAATCGACAAAGAAACTGTCGCTCTGATAGAGAGAGAAGCAGGTATTTAAATTGAAGGAGTGTTTCCCATGTGTTTTTCTACTTTTTTAGCCTTGGTTCTGGGGTTTTACGCTACGCTGACGAGTCTGGCTTGCTTGGTTCATCAAGATCGATCCAAAAAAACGGTCTCTGAATTTCTAGGCAATCATCCTCTCATAGCTCTATCTGGCGCCTTGAGCTTGATGATTGGTTTGCTCATCGTTGTGAGCCACAATATGTGGGTTGGCGACGGGCGCGTTCTGATCACTTTGATCGGTTGGTTTGCGATTGTTCAGGGGGTTGCTCGCCTCTTTTTCCCAGAGCATTCTGCGAAATTGTGCAAACGGATCATCAATGGCGTCGGCTACCAAATCACCCTTTGGGTGTGGTTGCTCCTCGGCCTTTATCTGATTTGGCTGGCTTACTCTTAAGTCATCCTTTTTTTGGGGGGTGCTTGATTTTCATCCCCCTTCTCCCCTATTCTCTTTTCCATGAAGAACATTTGGTTTAAACCCATCACTACTCGAGAAATCAATGCGTGGAGAGCTGACACTCTTCTGGAACACTTGTCCATTGTCTTCACAGACATAGGTCCTGACTCTCTCACTGCGACGATGCCTGTAGACCGAAGAACTCTCCAGCCTCTAGGAACTCTGCACGGAGGAGCCTCCTGTGTGTTAGCAGAGACCTTGGGAAGCGTGGCAGCCAATTGCTGCATCGACTTAGAGCAAAAAATGTGTGTGGGGTTGGATATCAACGTCAATCATATCCGAGCGGTCCGCTCAGGCCTTGTGACGGGCATAGCAAAACCTCTGCATATTGGGAGGTCAACACAGGTCTGGGAAATTCGGATTGTGAATGAAGAAAACCAGCTGGTCGCTATTTCTCGTTTAACGGTATCTGTATTGGACAAAAAAAAACCCGACCAGAAGGCCGGGTTTTGAACCACTAAGACTAGCGGTTGTAGAATCCGCCGCTGCGGTCGCCGCCGCGAGAATCTCTTCGCTCGCCGCCGCGATCTCCGCCGCCCCACTCTCTACGAGGACGGAATTCGCCACCAGCACCTGCTGGGCGTTCTCTGCGCTCGCCTGAGTAAGAAGGACGATCGCCCATTGGACGGTCGCGCTGTTCAGTGCGTGCCCAGTCGATAACAAGAGCTTTGCCTTGGAAAGGCTGTCCGCTCAAAGCTTCTTTCGCTTTGCCAGCAGTATCAGCTGTTTCCATGCGGACGAAAGCAAATCCACGAGATCTGCCGGAAAAACGGTCCATCACGATTTTAACTTCCTGTACGACGCCATAAGTGCCGAACAATTCTCGAACTTGATCTTCAGTTGCATCAAAGTTCAGGTTGCCTACGTACAGTTTTTGATTTTGTTGTTGATTCATCTAAAATTCTCCAAAAAGATATGAAAGGACCGTTATAGATCCGACTAGTTACCCAAGGGCTCGCTGTGAGTCCCTCAGGATACCCATTCTACCATACCCCCCTTCCGGAAGTCAAACTCCAACTTGACCCGAACCACCTGGACGGCTTAGGATTGGGGCATGGACAAAGAGCTAGAGGTGAGAATGCTCCGCCTGGGAATCCAGGAGGGGGACCTCATTGAAAAATTCATTTTAGGTTCGGGGAGTGGGGGGCAAAAAATCAATAAAACCTCCTCCTGTGTCTATCTGAAGCATGTCCCTACAGGAATCGAGGTGAAATGCCAAAGAGAGCGATCGCGTAGCCTCAACCGCCTCTTTGCCCGGAGGGAGCTCTGCGAGAAACTCGAGGAGAGGCTCTTTCAAGAAAAGAGCAAGAAGCAACAAGAAATTTCAAAAATCCGCAGGCAAAAAAAGCGGCGTTCACGCAGACAAAAAGAAAAATTAGTCGAAGGCAAGCGGCAGCTGTCGACAAAGAAAGGATTGAGGAAGAGTCCCGATTTTGATTGATTCTTTCGGCGGGGTAGGTCTATACTCATAGGCCTATGGAATACACCGTCCCGACTCCGATGAGCGCCCTAGAGGCCCTCCGCCAACTTTACCCCGACAGCTCTCGCCGTTCTATCCAGACTTGGCTTGAAAAAGGTCGTTTTTGGGTCGATGGGCAAAAACTCCTGCGAGAGAACCTTCCCCTAAACCCTGGCCAAGTAGTGACCGCGAGGGACCATTTTAAGGCTCCTAAGGCGCCGGGCCTAAGAGTTCTCTACGAGGAACGGTATTTCATTGTGATCGACAAGCCGAAGGGGCTGCTGAGCGTTCCTCTCGATGAAGAGCGTTCTCAACGGCACGCCCTGGGGCTGCTGCGCGAATCTTTTGGGACCGATCAGATTTTTGCCGTCCACCGGATCGACCGAGATACCTCTGGAGTTCTCTTGTTTGCTAGGGGCAAAGAGGCAGAGCAACGGTTTAAAGACATGTTCGAAGCACACGACCTCAAGCGGGAGTATTTTGCGATCGTCGAGGGACGCGTCAAAGAGCAGTCGGGCACTTGGACCAGCAATCTGCTTGAACTCCCCTCCTTCCGAGTGATTGAATCACCTGAGGGCAAAGAGGCCATCACCCACTTTTCTGTCGTGAGACGCTCTCCTAAATACTCCTATTTGAAGCTCGAGCTAGAAACAGGGCGCAAACACCAAATTCGGGTTCACTGCCAGATGGCGGGCCATCCCGTTTTAGGAGATGAGCGATACAGTTCCGCAGAGAACCCTATCCAGCGCCTTTGCCTTCATGCGCTCAGTTTGGGATTCAAGCATCCATTCACTAAAAAACCCCTCTCTTTTCACGCACCTATTCCCGCGAGTTTTAAAAAACTTGGCGCTTAAGGAACAAGCTCTGATATATTGAGGAGCATGACCTTCAGTGAATTTATCAACCACTTCATCGCCCTTCTCGTCATTGCGAATCCTCTTTCAGCACTCCCCGCTGTTTTGCGCGTGACGCGCAACCAGACAATGGCAGAAAAACGGAACACTGGACGGATTGCAACGATTGCGGTAGGTGTGATTTTACTGATGGCGACGTGGATTGGGCGCCCCCTTCTTCTCCTGCTTGGCATCGGACTCCCCTCTTTTCAGGTAGCTGGTGGGATCGTCGTCTTTTTGATGGCCCTTTCGATGTTGAATGCAGAAGAGAGCCCGATCAAACAAACCGTCGATGAATCCAACAGCAAACAGAGCGGTTCAGGAGCGATTGTCCCCCTAGCGATCCCGATGATTGCAGGGCCAGGAGCCATCAGCACCCTCATCGTCAACGCAAACCAATTTCCCGGGGTATTCAACCAAGTGCTGCTCAGTTTTTCAGCGATCCTCGTCACCCTTGTGATCGGGGTCCTCCTCTACTTCTCCTCTAACCTAGAACGGGTTCTAGGGCAGACAGGCGTGAACGTAATCAATCGCCTCGGAGGGCTCATCCTCGTGGCGATTTCAGTCCAAATTCTCACCAACGGCTTAATTCAGTTGTTTCCAGTGTTGGCGCCGAGTCTTTCCGGCTCATGAAACTCAAACTGAAAGCGCGCTGGCCCTGGCGTAGGCTGTTGTAAATAGACTCGATCCACTTCTAGACGGTAGTTCAAAGTGTGCACTTCGTAGCCGTTTTCCGTGCGAACAATCTCCACAATCGGCTCCGCTCCCCCCAAAGATGAAGAGAGGCGAGGATCGCTGAGAAGCGCTTGAAGTTCACGCGTGCTCTGGTAGAGGGGTGGCAGTGCGGCAATAAGAGAAAAGAGGAGGGCGTACATGATAGGGCTCCTTGAGGTTTTGGAGCCCAGTATAAGGATCTGGCCATTAAATTTAACAGGTTTGAAGAACTTCTTCCTGAAGGAAAATTCTCCGACTGTCAGGGGGCGGCAAGTTCCTTGCCGCAGCTTAATAGATAGCTCGGCTAACTCGGCCTTGAAAAGCCGAAATTGCGCTCGAGCGCAGTTCAAGACTCAATTGTTTTAGCGGGGGGGGGGCGCTGACTTCTCGGCACACTTCTCATTTTCTCAGGGCACATCCCTCTGGTCGCTATCTGGTTGAGGAGGATATTTTTTCCCTGAAACACTCGTCGATTCACGTTGACAGCGCAACCGAATATCTGAGAGTGACTGACTTCCTTTGGCCTGTCGTAGTAAAGTCTATTGAAAAAATCGGCGATTTTTTCTTTGTCATTTGAATACCCCCTCAACCATAGAATCAACCTTGTGAGCAGAGATTT
>CAIVVG010000002.1 GCA_903909295.1 uncultured Chlamydiae bacterium | reverse complement strand
TCGTGGCAGGGGTCAAGTTCAAAGATGGCGAAGAAGTGATTACGAAAGAACAGGTTGCTTAAGAGGGAAAATCAGAGGGTATGCTCAGGCCTGAAACACAACTTTTGACAATATCTCGGAGTCTGGTCGCAGTCAGGGAAAGTGCGAAGAAGAACCTGCTTGAACGGGAGGATGCTTAAGGCCAGGGCGCCCTTTGTGTGTCGGTCACCTGATTGATCGCGCTCTGCGTTTTGTAAATAGCGTTTATACAACCGAGTCGCGTCAGCACATAGCTCATGGGCCAGTGGGGCAATCTCGCTCTTCCACTTATTAATCCAAGCTGAAAACAAATTCTTTTTTGTCCCATCAAGCATTCCCACGCCGCTGCCTTCAAATATGGATTTTAGTAGGTCTTTTTTTATCTGGGGAGTGAAGCTGGCCTCATATTTTTCAACGAGACTGTGGATGAAAGAGAGATGAATCGAATCGGAGTCCCGCAAGGCGTGAGAGATAAAGAGGTACTTTTCGGGTGGGCGCAACTGTGCTCGGTCAAGCAAGCACAGCAAGGTCATAAATTGAGTGCTGCGATAATTTTTAGATCGAGCGGTCAGAGGGTTACTTATAACGGCCGTCCAGTAGGCCTCAAGGAACTCGAAGGAAAGGGAGTCTTTCTTAGTTTTTGCAATGAGCGCCGCCCTGTTTGCTTCTATTAGATCTTCTCTAAGGAACAGGTCTATCATTGCTCTGAGAGCGCCCTTTTGTGGGAGGGTCTCAATGAGCCGCCCTAACAAGGTGACCAGCTTCACTAGGTTGAGGATATTACCCAGAACAGGGACGAGCCCGATGTAACAGCTCCATTTGGATTTACTCAACACATAGATTTGGAGGCTTGTTTTTAAGCCGGGGGCTACTGGATTCAGAGTATCGACCTTACAAGCCGACTGATAGAGGAGCTGAGCCGCATTGCTGAGAGTGCTGACAATAGGTACGCAGTCCAACACGGCATCTGTTATCCGAATAATTTTCTGAAAACCAACCATTTGCGCCGCCTTGGGATTGTTTCGCGGCAAAGAATATCAGAGAAAAAAATTACAAAGCAATCTTATTCCCTCTTGGCGAGGAGGCCGAGGACTTGAAGCGCAATGTCCGCCATGTCGACAAGGAAGCTGATGTTGGCCACTTGCGCAACCGCTTTGTAGGTCGGAGTTGCATCATCCAACAAGCCGGCGGCTTGTGCGAGAGCAAAGAGGCTTCCTGCAACACACAGTACGGCTGTGAGTGTCTTCATCATTCGGTAAGCTTGGTCTTTTGGGGTAGCGCTAGAGGGGCTGAGGATGTGTTCGGGGTTTTGAGTCAGAGCGAACCTGCCGGCGGTCAACCCGTAAGCCGTAGCGTCGCAGGCGTGTTCTAAAAGGGGGCGGATCCGGGCGGGTAAAAAAACGGCGCCAAAACGGAGCGCGCCAGCACCTTGGATTGCTCCAGAGATAAAATATCTTTTGAGCTTTTCTTGGATTGCGGCTTCTTCTTTGGGGGTCGGCGCGATCGAGAGATCTTTAAGCGTCTCAGCTGCCGCTGCCGCAGTTCTTCTCATTTCACGGGAGTTCCAAAGATAGGTGGCCGCAGCCCTGTAATCTTGGTAATGAGCGGGGTCTTGTATCCATTTTGCTACAGATTCATAAGCTTCTTTTGAGATAATTACGCTCATTGAAACATCCCGTTTTATTTTCACCTATAGTTTATGTCATTTTGTAATTAAAATGAACTAAAATGGTTTGTTTACCGGTGTTGTAAAAAATGAATTTTTAATTTATATAAGGTGGATGCGATACCACAAGCTTTCTCCCTATGAAGAGGGGATCATTCTTCACAAACAGACGGAGCGGCCGGCGACGGGAGAATACGACCGTTTTGATTGGCCGGGGGTCTTCGTTTGCAAGCAATGCGATGCTCCGCTCTATCTTGCGGAAAATAAGTTTTCAGCGGGCTGCGGGTGGCCTAGTTTTGATGAGGAAGTTTTGGGGGCCGTCCGCCGAGCGCCAGATGGGGACAGGACTGAGATTTTATGCGGGCGTTGCGGGGCTCATTTAGGCCATGTATTTAACGGCGAGCAACTTACGAAAAAGAATGTGCGCCACTGTGTGAACTCTGCATCGCTTTTCTTTGAGCCGGCTCTCACAGAGGAGGGGTACGAGAGGGCATTCTTTGCGGGGGGGTGTTTTTGGGGGGTGGAGTACTGGATGGAGAGGGAGAAGGGCGTGGTGCGCACGCGGGTGGGCTATATGGGAGGAGATGTGGTGGGTCCGACTTATGAGGAGGTGGGCTCGGGCAAGACGGGGCACGCCGAGGTGGTGGAGGTGGTCTTTGATTCGAGAATCATTTCTTATGAGGCGGTCGCTCGGGTTTTCTTTGAGATTCACGATCCGACTCAGTTGATGCGCCAGGGGCCTGATCGGGGAGAGCAGTACCGCTCCGCGGTATTTTATGTGACAGAAAAGCAGAAGCAGATTTGCGAGGAGCTAATCGGGGGGTTGAGGGGGTTGTCTGTGGTAACGCAGTTGGTTCCTGCCAGCCGTTTCTATCCAGCAGAAGCGTATCACCAGCGCTACTATGACAAAACGGGCAAGGAGCCCTATTGCCACGTGCGAGTTAAGAGGTTTTAGAGAGGGCAGGGGCCCATTTTCGGTCGGGATGGTGGAAGAGGACCACCGTGATGACGGAAAGACCTGTGAGGCCAGCTAGGAGGAGGAAGGCTCCTTGGTAGTTGCCGGTGAGGTCGATGAGCCAGCCGGTAAGGGCGGGCGCGATAATGCCTGCGAGAGAAAGGCAGCTGGAGGTGATTCCCTGTGCGGAGCCGGCTCTTTCCTTTGCGACGTCGATGTTGGTGCTGAAGAAGGCGGGCTGAGGGAGGAGGCCAAAGCCGAGGCCGAGGCTTAAGAAGAAGATGGAGAGGCCCAGAGAGTTGGTGTAGCCGAGGCAGAGGAAGGCGACGGCGGCGAGGAGTTGGCTGCTCCAAATTACGTGGGAACGGGAGAGGCGGCTGTTGCCCGTTTTCTTATAGAGGTAGTCGGAGATCACTCCTCCTGCTTTGAGGAAGACGGCTCCTACGAGCCAAGGGATCGTGAGGTACCAGCCGACGCTTTTTAAGTTGAGGTTGTGCTGGGAGAGGAAGTAACCGGGGAGCCAAAGGGTGGCGAAGAAGAGCATGTACCCAAAGGCGAAATAGGCGATGTTGTTGGCGATGAGGGCGGGGTGGGTGAGGAGGAAGCGCCAGCTAATGGGGGGCTCATCTGCGCTTCGTCCGTTGGGATCCCGAGTGGCGATAAGGGCTTGCTCTGCTGGATTGACGTGAGGGGAATCTTCCGGTTTATCGCGAAAAACGACGTACCAGATAGCTGCCCAAACGATCCCCAGTCCGCTGATGATCATAAACATATATCTCCAGCCAAAGTCTGCAACGAGATACGAGGTGATGGGGGCGCCTATGACCGATGAGAGAGGGATGGCGACGAGGCCGAGAGACAGGGCGCGGGCCCGTTCTTTAGGGGGGAGCCAGTTGCTGATCGAGCGGCTCATCGCGGGGAAGTGGGGGCCTTCGGTAATGCCGAGGAAGAAGCGCAGCGAGATGAAGCTCCAGAAGCCGACCGCAATGCCGAGAAGACCGACGCAAAGGGACCAGGAAACGGCGGCGATGGGCCAAACAAACCGTGGCCCTAGGCGGTCAACCATCCACCCACCGAATGCAGTCAGGAGGACGTAGCCGAGGCCGAAGGCGGATAGGATCATCCCAAATTCGGTGTCAGTGAAGTGAAACTCCTGCTTGAGGGGGTCGATCACGAAGGAGATGGCTGAGCGGTCGACGAAGTTCACGAGGGTGATGAAAAAGATCAGGCCGGTGATAACCCAACGAAAATTGGAGTGAGGGGTTTGCTTCATGCCATCAGATTCTACAAAAAAGGGGGCTTTTATGCCAGAAAAACTGTGTCAGATGTGAGTAAATAATTGTATGTGGTATCCTGACGGGTATGCGACTGCCCCAGATTCGACCCATTTCCTTCGCCCCATTTAAGGGGGAGTGGAAGAGCTATTCTTTCCACTCTTTCCGCGATGACAGCTTGGCCGCTTTGGGGGTGGCTCTGATGGTGATCCCGCAGTCCATCGCCTATTCGCTCTTGGCGGGCCTCCCCCCCATGGCGGGGCTCTTTTCTTCGATTTTTGGGACGATTTTCGCGGCCTCTTTTGGGTCGTCTCGTTTATTAGTTGCGGGCGGGCCGACGACGGGGACGGCGATTTTGCTCCAGACGGCTGTGGCCGACGTGATTGCCAATTACTTTGAGGCAACGCCCCCGGCGGCGCTCGAGGCGCTCACGCTCCATATCCTGACGCAGATCGTCCTTCTGGTCGGGGTCATTCAGATCGCGGCCGCTTTTTTCAATGTGAATAAGGTGCTGCAATTTGTGAGCCGTCCGGTCATTCTCGGGTACTTTGTCGGGATCATGGTCGCTATTTTTGCCACTCAGCTGTTCCACTTCACAGGGATTGTCAATGATGTGGGCGCTTCTCCCATTTTGATCCAGGCGGGGACGTTCCTTTCCAAACTCCTCCAAGTGAAATGGCCCGCGCTCTTAGTGGGGGCGGTGAGCATTGTGCTCATCTACGCTTTGCGCCGTTGGATGAATCGCTGGCCCTACGCCCTCTTGATGTTGATCTTGAGCTCTCTTTTAGCTGAAGGCTTAAGCCATTTGTGGGGGGGGACATTTACTGTGGCGCGCCTCGGGAACTTCCCTTTGCCCGAGTTCCCCACTCCGGTATGGGGGTTTCCCGCCATCGACCTCTCCTTGATGAATAAGGTATTTCCAGCCGCTTTAGCGATCTCCTTCTTGGCTATTTTAGAGGTGTTTTCCGTCGTGCGCAACCAAGCGGAACTACAATCTTCGTCCAATGTGAACCAGGATGTATTCGGGCTCGGCATCGGCAATACGGTTTTATCGACGATTGTAGGAGCTATGCCCGGCTCGGGGAGCATCACCCGCACCTCGCTCAACGCGCGGCTCCATGCAAAGACTCGGCTCGCAGCCATCTTGAGCGGCGTCTTTACGGCGCTGATCGTTTTCTTTTGCTGGCCCCTCGTCAAGCATATCCCCCTCGCGGCCCTCGCGGCCCTGATGCTTGCGATCGTCCCCACCTTCATCAATTGGAAAGAGGTGAAACTCTGCTTTTTAGCCACCCGCGAAGATGCGTGGGTCTTTTTATTTACGTTGTTCTCCTGTTTGATCTTCAGCCTTGATCTTGCGTTCTTTATCGGAATTATTATCTCGATCGGCAGCTATTTGAAAAAATCCTCTATTCCCCATCTCGTTGAGTACGCATTCAATGCGAAAGGGCGTCTCATGGTCGTGAGCCCCAAAGAGGGAATGCACAGGAAAATCAGAATCATTGGAATCGCAGGAGAGCTCTACTTTGCAGCAGCAGACTTGCTCCAAGGAGTTTTGATGGGGATCGCAGAAGATGAAAGCGTCCAAGCAATTGTGTTGCGCCTCAATAACGTCCACCACATGGACGCATCGATGTGTTTGGCCATCTCCAAACTCTATGAAGTGCTCCACTCGACCAACCGCCATCTTCTGATCAGCGGTCTCACCGAAGAAGTGTGGCAGGTCTTCCACCGCGCCGGCTTAGTCAAGCAGATCGGCTTCGACAACCTCTACTTCACAGATGAGAGCAACCCTCAGTTTTCCACCTGGAAAGCCTGCCTTCACGCCCAAGAACTCATTCACGCTCATTGATACTTATTTTCTTTGGCGGGGTCGAACTTAAAGAGGCGCCCGTCCATCTCAATGGTCCGGTAGACCCACTTCTCGTCATTTTCGCGGAGCAGCCGGTCACACCCCATGATCCACCCCTTCAGAAAGCCGTAGCGCTGCATCGCCAGCTGCATGTAGCGCGATGAGGTGGGGCGGAAGTGGCTGCGGGGGCCGTCGACGGGGGAGATCACTTCTTGGTGGAAACGGATGATGAGGTCGGCGATGCGGGTGGCAATAGAGGGGGTCGTCTCTTCTTTTTTGGGAGGGGGCGTCCGGAGACCGCTGTCTTTACCCCAAGGTTCATAGTAGCCGGGGGAGACTGCATAGAGAGATGTCGAGAGGAGAAGTGCCAGTACGCTAGAACGCATACTGTAACATTAACACAGGGAAGAGATTTTGTTCGTTGAGAACGTTCCCTGCGAGTTTTTCGTAAATTCTTTCGTTGTAGTATTTGGCCTCTTCACCGGCGCCATAAATACCGCCAAAGTACCAGCCCGCCTCAAAGCTGGCTGTGATGATCCCCGCAGCGGTATGGCCGTGGTGAAAGAACTCATAAGCCGCCACGATGAATAGACCGTTGAGCAAAAAAGCGGTCATGGCCGATTTCTTCTGGCCGATGTAGAGGTAGCCAGCGCCGGGGAGGAGGGCGTTTAATCCCTGCGCGGTGGCCACCGACTTCTTATTGGCTTGGTAACTGGCGAGGAGATCGTCGAGGTAGGTGG
>CAIVVG010000001.1 GCA_903909295.1 uncultured Chlamydiae bacterium | reverse complement strand
CCACCGACATCCGCCTTTGGTCACGATCCCGCTCGAAAACAAACCTCAGCCCCTCGCCATGACGCAACATCGTAAGTAGCCTGGCTTCGATCAGGCGGGTTATGGAATCAGCATTCATGGTTCGGTTGTTTGGGCTTGGTGGCTCTCTCCTCGGCAAAATCCAGACTGTTTCCAGGAGCTTGTTCTGGCGAACCTGCGGCGACGGCCGTCAACCGGAATCGGAATAATGCTGGCTGCCAGCGGCGGCTTTCGCAAATGGACTCGGCGACCTGGGTCAGTCGATCCGTCGCAGGATCTTCAAAAATGCGGTTGGTTGGGATGGGTTCCATAGGCTCCAGACGGTTGGCGTGACTGCAGTGAACTGGAGCGATTCAGTATGTGTCACGGGGACCTGCCGACAGGTGGTGACTTGGTCCCAAAGGGCCCTCGTCTGGAGGAATACCCAGATCCTCAACTACTGGGACAGCCTGCTGCGCGGTTAACTCGCCCTTCGAAATCAACCACCACCGGCCGATGGTCACTCCACCATCCTGACCTTGATCCCTTTCACCAAGACATGGTCGAAGGTGGTGATGGCGAACCCGTTAGCGACTGGCCAAGCCAAACGCCTTCTCCGCGGCACCCTTGAACTGCTTAGATGCCCCGAAAAACCAACTGCCCTGGCAGAATGGACGGTCTTACGGGCAACCCCCAACGAACGCAGACTCGATCACTACCGAACGATTCCAACGGCCTCGGAGATTTGTTTTCGGAGCAGGCTGACAGGTCCTCCAGCATGCAGTTCTGGGCATCCGCCCTGAGCCGAAATCCGCTCGCGGAGGCCGGTCTCGCGTGGTTGAAACATGAACGCGACGGCACCAAAATCACCCCGGACCTTTTCCGTGACTTCCGCGACCCGGTGGATGGCAAGCCGGTCGACATCGACCTCGAGTCACGCATCATTCGCTGCCGCGGCTGCAACAGGACAGCCGATCCGCCCGACCCACCCTCCCCTCCTCCCCCCCAAGCTGGTTACTTTTCCATCGGCGACGACCAACTGCTGATCGTCCCACGCTGGAAACCCGCGAAATGAGCGGGAACGACACTCCACCTTGCTGCGTCAACCTAGGCGCGTCGCGACAGCAGTCCCCGTCATCCGTCATTTTGGCCACGGGCTGGTATACTCACCCTTGGACCCAGCACGGTTTGCCGTGCTGTGATTTCGACCTCCAAGAGAGCTGTGCCTAAAGCGGGCATTTGCCAAGGCTATCCGAATGCGATGCATTCGGCGTTGAGTAACCGCTCGTATTCTCGGCGAATTCCGACGGAAGCGAATCCGCGAGTAAAGCTGACCGCCCCTACTTTTCAGTAGGTTCGGCTCCTCTGGCAAAAAAATCAGCCATCGTCCTGATGGACGCACTGACCTGAAGTCGAATCCCAATCTTCGAAAAATTACAAATATGACTGAAACAAATAACTTAACCAAACAAAACCTAATCCTGCCACACCAACAGGCTGCATTTGAACGCCTCACTGCCATTGCCCGAGTCACCTTCTTCGTGAATCAAGAAAAGTTGCCGATAAAGCTACGCACCAATGTTATGATAACGGGACCAAGTGGATCTGGAAAAACATATATTGCGAGACGTTTGGCGGAAGAAATGGAGGTTCCGTTCCTCACTATAGGAGCCTCCGAATGGATTCCCCTCGGGGCGTCATCGAGCCGCGGTGCATCATCGAGTTGGCCGGTTATACTGGATTTTCTGGATAGGTGTTCCCAAAAGCCGGGAGCAGTAATATTTCTTGATGAAATAGATAAGTTGACGAGCCATGATAAAACAAGTTGGTCCACATATCTACGCTCGGAAATCTATGGCTGTTTAGATAAAAAAATTCCAGCCTATCTAAACGACAGGGACGGAGATAGCATTTCCGATAGGAAGATCTGCGAGGCGCAAAAGTTTTTGTCTAACAACACGCTGATTATCGCAGCCGGAGCGTTTCAGCACCTCTGGGAGGAACGGGGGCGCCCAACTATGGGATTTCTTCCAAAAGAATGCCCGGCCACGAACCCTAATCTACAGGATCTCGCAAAAACCATACCGCGCGAAATGGCGAACAGATTTGGATCCAATCTGATTGTTCTCCCGCCTCTTACCGAACGCGATTACAGTCAAATGCTCGATTCGGTATCTGGCAGCATACCGAGTATTTGGAAGACCAGATTTATGAAACTCGGCTCGGAGCGTATTCCCGAGGCATGCCGACTGCAACAAGGCCCGAGATTTCTCGAGGAGATCTTGCTTGAATCCGTTCTTGCAGAGCGAGCAGAACTAGCAAACTTCAGTCCCCAAACCGCCATTGAAAACAAGCCCGATGATGGTTCTGAAGTTGAACAACAGTTGGAGTTCTGATACAGTGTGAATTGGTGCCCTACAGATGCCTTCCATGTAGTTGTGGCCACCTAGCCGAACATTGACTCGCCAGAGTTCTCCGGGTGGGGCTTTCTTCTCTCTCCTATGCGTGCTTCCTAAAAAACAGAAAAGCAGTGAGCGGGGCTCCCTTTCGGGAGTCCCCACATCAGCACAAAGACTGATCTACTTACGTCCTTATGATTCCGGTTCCGCTGATGGATTCCGCTTCATTATAGGATCTACCAATAATACAACCAACAGAAACCACGAGAATGACACCACAAACCATCGAATTCGCTACTCCAACTGATCATGGAGTCACCAGTACACCCTGGGCGAGCCAGAAACAAAGCAGTTACCAAGACCTGATTTTGCAAGCCGGATATGCGGCTCGCAGATACAAGTTCCCTCCGGGAGTGACCTGGTTTCGCATCCTTCCACCACTTCGCACCAGCGCGCATGGATG